>JAIKVY010000211.1 GCA_024685275.1 Clostridia bacterium | reverse complement strand
TCCTCTCCAATAAAAGAGTTTTATATCGTTAGCAGTCAACGTATTTGCAACGTAGTTTTCAAAGAATAAGCCTGAAAGCATGTTTTTTGATGTATTAATTGCACCTTTAGGCATGTTTTTTGATGTATTAATTGCACCTTTAGGCATGTTTTTTGATGTATTAATTGCACCTTTGAGGGATTTGATATGTGATATTGGTTATTATTTGTGAGAAAAGAAGCGAATAAAATCTTTTTTTAGATTCTTAATATTTAATCCAATACTTACGATTAGCGCAACAAAACAGACACAAGATGTTACAATACATGGGATTTTTACACTTAGGTCAAATATATATGCAGCGATTATTGGGAATAATCCCAATACGTGTAAAAATAATCTAGCGACAATAAATGTAGAAGCATTATTTGCATTCATCATTGTATATACGCTCATAATGATTTCACTAACTAAAAATACCACAGGAAGCCAAGTAATTAAAATCCAATGATTTCCTTTTATTGTTAATCTTAAAACTAAAAATAGAATGGTTAATATGATTGCGGAAACATTGATTCCAATATAATACCTTCTTCTTCCACCTCTAAATATTAGAGTAGCAATGAATAATAAATAGATTGTGGAAACGATTTGTATAACTGACCATAAAAATTGCGGATGATAAATAATATTATAAACTAAAGCAGATATATCAATTATTCCAAAGAAGATTACTAAAATATAAGCATATTTTGTTGGAGCTTTGTGATGTATGCCTTTTGGGAAGGCTTGAAAACCAGTTGAATTAATTGGAGCATCGCAAATAGGGCATTTATCTGTTTTTGTATTTATTATTGCTCCACAATGACTACAACGCATCATCATCCTCCCTATAATTAGATTGTACTTCTATATCTTCAATATACTTTTTAAGTTCATAGAAAAAGTTAGTTTCGATTTCTTTAGATATTAATTTTCTTGTAAAAGAAATACATGTTCTATCTTTATACGATACAATACCAATATTACTTGGAGTTTTTCTGTTAGCATTAGAGTAGAAGAAGAAACTATTTATTTTATCATTATTATCAATATCAACTTTACCTAAATTAGATATTACAAAAGTTTGAACAGTGCTTGTCCTAACGTTTTTAGATATAGCTGAAACAATGGATTTAAATATTAAAGGAACAAAATGTAGAATTTTATTCTTTGTCATAAATGAGGTAAATGAAAGTTTCTTTTGTAGAAGATCCATACTTTTCTCAACTTTAAAAGATGATTTAACTTCTTCAATAATTTTATCTAAATCTTGTTCAATCTTTGAATCAACAACAACTCTAGAAAATAAGGTGAAATTACCTAATGTTTTTGAAGGTAAGTTCTTTCTCATATTTATTGGAACAAATGCAATTATTTTTTTATCAATTGGCTTATATCCTTGATACTTTTTTAAAATTGATAAAATAAAGAGAGAAGAAATGAATTCTGTAATTGTACAATTATGTTCTCTAGATACTTTTAGGAGAGAATCTGTGTCAACATACATTGATATTAAGCCTAATCCAAAATGGTGGAAGCATGCTCCTCTTAGTGGATATGCAGTTCCTGAAAGCATAGCTTTGGTGCCCTCTTTTATGCTGATTGGGGTATAATACTTATCAAAAGCATCTTCTATTTCTTCGTTAATATCATAGTTATCTACATTTGTACGAATATTTCTATTAGATATAGGATGATTAATTAATTCTAGATAATAATAAACAATGGTTTTTAAAAATTCCATTCCACCAGTACCATCACACAAAACGTGAAAGTAATCTATGTTTATTTTATTCTCGAAATAAGTAATTCTAAATAGATATCTATTATTAGTTCTAAAATTTATCAAAGAAAGAACAGAACCAGTATCTTCTTCAACAATTGGTTTTCTTTTATTAACAATTAAATATGGTCTAAAAAAACCATTTTTTATTTCTGTTTTAAAAAACGGATATCTTATTAATGCTTTGTCTAGTGCTTCTTTAAGTATTTCAGGATCGATTTTTTCATTTAAAATTACACCTAATCTAAAAAGACTTTGTGTATTATCCGTAAGAACCATTTGGTAAACAATGGCTGAATTATCTAATCTAAAATATTCGTATTTTGCCATATCTTATTGATTTATTAACATTAATTTGTTTTGCAATCTTTCAAAGAAGTTATAATCCTTAGTTCTAACAAGAGAGATAGATTTGCAAGCAATTTTCATATAGATTGGACAATCATTATCTATTCTAGCAACGTTTTTTCCATCAACATCTAGATAAGCGAATTCATCATGTTCATTTTTTTCAACGTTAATTTCAATTATACTATCATCAGCGACAACAATTGGACGTGCAGAAAGAGAGTGTGCACAAATAGGAGTTAATACAACTGTTTTTGATAGTGGTGTAATTATTGGCCCACCAGCAGAAAGATTATATGCTGTTGAACCAGTTGGAGTTGAAACAAGAATACCATCAACTCTGATATTCATTGTTTCTTGTCCATTAATTTTTATTTTTGTTTTAATAATATGACTTGTAGTTCCTCTGTATATAACTGCTTCGTTAATAGCAACATCCTCGTATTTAGCATATTTTATGCTTAATGCGTATCTTTTTTCTATTGTGCTATTTCCATTTATATATTTGTCTATTGCTTCAATTGCTTCTTTTGGTTCTACATCAGACAAATATCCAAGAGTACCTAGATTAATCCCTAAAATTGGAACATCTGTACCATATAAATATTTAGCAGCTTTTAAAATAGTTCCATCTCCACCAAAAGAGATAGCCAAGAATATATCTTTTTTATCTACTGTATCAGGAATAGGATTGACATTTACTTCTTTGAAATGTTCAGCTTTATCAGGAATACAATAGACAACTCCACCAATATTAGTTAGATGATTAACTACATCTTTTATTATTGGTAGAGTGTTTTTATTATTCTTAGAAACTAATAAGTATATTTTTTCCATTATTTAATCTTAATAACCCATCCGAATTTATCTTCAATTTTTCCAGTTTGGATTCCAGTTATTGTATTGTATGCATATTCAGCAATTTTGCCCATCTTGTTATCATTAATAACCATATCAACACCATTGTAGTGTAATACACCAACAGGAGAAATTACTGCAGCTGTACCAGTTCCAAAACATTCATCAAAAGTTCCATTGTTATATGCATCAACAAGTTCTTTTATTTCAATATGTCTTTCTTCAACTTTATATCCAGCATCTTTTAATACAGCAATTGTACTTCTTCTTGTAATACCATCTAAGATATTTCCGTCAAGCATAGGAGTAACAACTACGCCATTTAAAACGAAGAATATATTCATTGAACCAACTTCTTCAACATATTTCATGTAGTTACCATCAAGCCATAAAACTTGATCATATCCTTTTTGATTAGCGATTTCTCCAGCTAAAATACTTGCTGCATAATTACCCATACATTTACATTCACCAGTTCCACCAATGCATGAACGAGCATATTTTTCTTCAATCATAATCTTTGTTGGAGTTAAGCCATGAGCATAGTAATTACCAACAGGTGATAGAATTACAAAGAAGATATAATTCTTAGCAGCGTGAACACCTAAAGCTTTATCATTAGCAATCATTGTCGGACGAATGTATAAGCTTGTTCCTTTTGCTGTTGGAATCCAATCTTCCTCAATTTTAACTAATTCACAAATAGCATCGAATACAACTTTTGTATCAAATTGTGGCATACATAAACGAGCAGCAGATCTATTCATTCTGTCTAAGTTGTCATTTAATCTGAATGTGTTAATCTTTCCTTCATCATTTTTGTAAGCTTTAACACCTTCGAAAATTCCTTGACCATAGTGCAAAATATTTGTACATGGATCTAATTTCAATTCTTCATATGGAACAATTTCAGGTTCACCCCATTTTCCATTTGAGTAATACATTACAAGCATATGGTCTGTAAAGTATTTACCAAAGCCAAGGTTATTAAAATCTGGTTTTTGTTTTCTTGTTTGAGCTAATTTAATTTTCATTTTTCATACCTCTACTTTAATAAATTTATTTTCGCTTTTTCAAGCGGATTACCTAAAATAATATCTCCATTAAATTGCTCATTTAATTCTTCTACAAATTTGCTTTCAAATTCAATAGGAATGGCAAATTTAATAGAGATTTCCAAATCATAGACAGTATCAAGTATTTTACCAAACTCAGCAATTAATTTATTCATCCCACTTAAATTAGAGTAGGAGATGTTGAGTTTATAAATATTACAATCAACCATCGTTTTAAATTTAGCAACATCTAAACACTTTTTAACAGAATCAGAGTAGGCAGCCACTAATCCGCCAGTACCTAATTTAATTCCCCCAAAGTATCTAGTCACAACACATACAACATTTTCTAAGTTTCTTCCTCTTAAAACATTTAAAATTGGTAAGCCTGCTGTTTTATCTGGTTCTCCATCGTCAGAAAACTTTTGATTTCCATTTAAGCCAATACAAGCATAACAATTATGTGTTGCGTCACTAAATTCTTTTGATATTTTTTTAACGTACTCTAAACCATCTTCAAAGCTATTAATTTCTTTCATAGAACATATAAAGCGAGAATGTTTAATCTCAAATTCAGTTCTATATTCTCCATCGATAGTGTAGTAGTTCATTATAATATCTTAACTTTTAAATGTACCTTTTTGCCTTTATGCAAAATAAAACCATTATTAATTTGGCTTTCTGAAAGAGTGTATGATGGAGATTCAATTGGTTCTTCATCAATTTTTACTCCCTTTCCTTCAACTAATCTTCTTGCTTCTCCATTACTCTTAGCTAGGTTAGTTTTAACTAAAACATCTATAATGTTATTAACGTCTAATTTAATTTCAACTGAAGGCATTTCCTCAACATTACCACCAAATGCTCCACGAACTTGTTTTAATACTTCATTAGCAACATCTTCTCCGTGAACAATCTTTGTTACTTCAAAGGCTAATCTTTCTTTAGCTTGGTTCATTCTTTCATCTTGGTATTTTGTTAATTCTTCAATTTCTTCCATTGGTATAAATGTTAAGAATCTTAGACATTTATTAACATCTGCATCATCTACATTTCTAAAATATTGGAAAAATTCATATGGCGTAGTTTTATTTGCATCAAGCCATACAGCACCTTTTTGAGTTTTACCCATCTTCTTACCTTCGGATGTAGTTAATAATTCAAATGTCATTGCATATGCTGTTTTTCCTTCTTTTCTTCTGATTAAATCAGCACCAGCAAGAATATTAGACCATTGATCATCACCACCACATTCTAATAGGCAGCCATGTTTGTAATATAATTCAAGGAAATCATATGATTGCATCAACATATAGTTGAATTCAAGGAATGATAATCCTTTTTCTAATCTTTGTTTAAAACATTCAGCTGTTAACATTTTATTAACAGAGAAGAGAGAACCAATATCTCTAATAAAATCAATGTAGTTTAGATTTAAAAGCCAATCAGCGTTATTTACCATGATAGCAGCATTTTCACCTTCAAAGCTTAAAAATTTGGACATTTGCTTTTTAAAACATTCACAATTATGAGCGATTGTTTCTTTTGTCATCATTGAACGCATATCTGTTCTACCAGATGGATCGCCAACCATAGCAGTACCACCACCAATTAAAATAATTGGTTTATGTCCAGCTCTTTGCATATGAGCCATTGCCATTAATGCTAAAAAGTGTCCAACATGTAAACTATCTGCTGTTGGATCGAAACCAATATAAAAAGGAACGCTCTTTTCATCAAGTTCTTTTCTTAGTTCATCTTCATAAACTACTTGTTTAACAAATCCTCTTTTTCTTAATGTATCAATTACGTTTTCTTTAGCCATTTTTACCCCTTTTATGTGTACATATGTTAAATATTATTATATAAATCAAAAAATATAAAAGCAATTATTATATTAATATATATTTATATTAGGGCAAAAAAATACACTACCAGACGAAAAATGGTAGTGTAAATTTATGTAATAACTGAAACAAATTAATATTTATCCTTGTTGAAGATCATAATTAATGTAGTTGGCTTTTAAAGCATCAAACATTTCGCATCCTTCAATAGTATTTATTTCTTCAACAGTTTCACGACTATAGAATGTCATTTTATATTCCATCCTTAAACTTAAAAATCCATTTGATGCTTCATCATCACTGATGAATTTTTTGTAAAAACCATTTTCCCAAATTTGAATAGTTTCATGTAAAGAAGTATAATTAGCATCTTTTAAACCGCTTCTTAAGTTTTCAATATTTCTTTCACCAGTAACTGGATTATTAACATCAAGATCAAAAGACAATTCATAGTAATTTCCCAGATTTGTTGTAACATATTCAATAGATGGATCTACAATTGTTTCGGGTAAAATATTTAAATCTGTAATATAAAATGGTTGATTTTGATTAGATGAAAATACTTTTTTTGGTTGTTGGTTATCAAAACTGGTATCAGGTTCTTCCCAATTAACATCTACACTTTGAGTAGAAGAATTATATTTACAATCATTGGCTTTTTCTGAATAACAATATTGCATATTTTTATTTTGGTAATTTCTTTGAGCAAAAATTGCACCAGGTACATATTTTAAGAATGAAGCACCTGCATCAGACAAACGATATTCATATGAAAAATATTCATCAGGTGTTCTAATTGTATTTCCAACGACTCTAACTGGGATTTCTAGATTAAGAACAGAAACACGAGTCGTTATTTTTGCATCAGTAATATATCCAGAGGTGTAATTACCTATATGATTGCTATTTGCTAAAGTCGATAGATAATATACTAAGTCGATTTTTTGATCTTTAGATAATGCCGCTAATTCTTCATTTGAAGTTGGAATAACTCTTGTTAATGTCGATTCAAATTGAGGTGGTCCCCATTCTGAATCATCTATAACGACATCAAATGGTTTAGTTTGAATTGAAAATAAAAGCATAATTCCTGAGATTGTAAAACCACCTAAAGATATTATTACAGTCAAAATAATAGCGATA
>JAIKVY010000188.1 GCA_024685275.1 Clostridia bacterium | reverse complement strand
CTTTATATCTCTCTTGTTTGACAATACTTCAAATTAAAATCATAATTTTAATAATTATTTTTACTAAATAACGAGGTTGAATATGTATAACGAAAAAATGTATAAATTGGGAAGCAATAGATCAGTAATTAGAGAATTATTTGAATTTGGTAAAGGACTTGCTGAAAAAGTTGGCCCTGAAAATGTATTTGATTTTTCATTAGGAAATCCTAGTGTTGAACCACCTAAAAAGCTAAATCAATCAATTATTGATATAATCAATACTAGCACTCCATCACAAGCACATGGATATACTTCTGCACCTGGCGATGTAACCGTTAGAAAGGTAATTTCAAAACAATTTAAAGATAATTTCAAATTTGATATTAGTGAAAATAATATATTCTTAACATGTGGAGCAGCTGCTTCTTTAACCAGTACATTTTTAGCACTAAGTGAAGAAAATGATGAATTTATTGTCTTTGCACCATTCTTTCCTGAATACAAAGTATTCATTGAGAATGCTGGCGCAAAATGTGCAATCGTTAGTCCAAACAAAAAAATGGGAATTGATTTTGATGACTTAAATAAAAAATTCTCAAAGAATGTTAAAGGTGTTGTTATTAATTATCCAAACAATCCATCAGGAAAAATCATTTCTGATGAACAATTAAATACTCTTTGTGCTTTCTTAACTAAAAAACAACAAGAATATAACAAAGAAATATTTTTAATTAGTGATGAACCATACAGAGAAATTTGTTATGGAAATAAAAAAGCACCTTTTGTGTTTGATAAATATGATAATTCAATTATCTGTTATAGCTATAGTAAATCTCTTTCAATCCCTGGCGAAAGAATTGGTTATATTGCTGTTAATCCACACGCAAAAGAAAGTGAAAATGTTTACTTAGCTATTTGTGGAGCAGTTAGAAGCCAAGGATATGTTTGTGCTCCAAGTTTATTCCAAAAAGTTATAAAAGAATGCTATAACCTAACATCAAATATCGATGAGTATAAAGCAAATAGAGATTTGTTATATAACTCACTAACCAAGTATGGATATAAAGCTATTGAACCAGATGGAGCATTCTATCTATTTGTAAAAGCATTAGAAGATGATGCCAATACATTTAGTCTAAAAGCAAGAAAACTAGGTTTGTTATTAGTCCCATCAGATTCATTTGGTGTAAAAGGATATGTTAGAATCGCATATTGTGTTTCAAACGATATGATACAAAGATCTCTTCCTAAATTCAAAGAATTAATCGATAACTACGACAAATATTAATTTAGATTGTTTCGAAAAATAATATAGTAGAGGTAATTAAAATAATGCGTAAAAAAGATTTTTATAATATTTCAATGAGTGGAAGACTAGCTTATCAACTAATGTGTTTAGAAAATTACCTAATAATAAAATATCCTAATAATAATTTTAAAGAATTAATGGAATTATTATGGCCAGCTACAAATGGTATGTTTTGGGATAAATTTGTTGGTTATGTAATCGAATTATCTCCTTCATATTTTATGGAATTTGATTCATATGAAAAACAAATATGGCATGATGTATCAAAAGAATTATACGACAAAATGAAACCAATAATTTCAACTTTAGGCTCTGATATCGATGAATTATTCGAGTTATTAAAAGATCAAGCTTACGTTTTTGAAGGTACTGAAGTTAAAAAACCAGGCATTGAATCAATTAATATTATTTTTGAAACCATCAAGATATTAAAAGATAACAATATACCTATACCAGATGTAAAAGCTGTTGCTTTTTCTACAATAGACCAATTCCGTGGTTGGGGTAACAAATTTGATGGTACCAAATTATCAAGAATATTAACTAATAATTAAAGCTTTCTGTCTTTTTTGTATACAGCGATAACATTGTAGATACTTTCTAATTCTTCTGGTGAATGATAATCTAGGATTATTCTACCTGATTTATCACTTCCAATGAACTTTACTTTAACACCAAATACTCTTTGACAATCATCTAAAAAGCCTTGCATATCTGCAGTAAGTTTTTCTTTTGCTTTTTCGTCCATTTTTTTCTTTGGTTTTGGATTATTAAAATTCTTAATTTGTTTTTCTGTTTCTCTAACTGACCAATCTTCATCAATTATTCTTTTTGCAAATGATGCTTGATACATTCTACTGCTTAAACCAAGTAATGCTCTAGCGTGGCCTGCTGATAACTTATCTTTTCTAACCAGTTCAATTACTTCGTCTGGTAATTTAAGAAGTCTTAATGCATTAGCTACTACAGGACGACTTTTTCCTAATTTTGCTGCGGCTTCTTCTTGTGTTAATCCATGTTTTTCAATTAATTCAGAAATAGCTAGAGCTTCTTCAATTGGATTAAGATTTTCTCTTTGAATA
>JAIKVY010000184.1 GCA_024685275.1 Clostridia bacterium | reverse complement strand
AAAGAGCATTTGTCCGCCTTTGTATCCTAAATTTTCTGCTTCTGATACTAATGAATCATGTATATTTTCTACTGTAAAATCATTTATGCTTAAAATAATATCTTTAGCTTTTGGTAAAAGAATCTTTGCCATTTCAAAATCGGTTTTCATTTTCTTATGGAAATATAAATCTAAGTTTTTAGTTCCAAATTCATCAATAAACTTAACCTTTTCTGGAATTTCAGAGAAGATTTCTATTCTTGATTGTAATAATTTACCGAATTTAGCATAATCATATTTATCCTTTATTATACTCTTTTCAAAATATGGTGTAGCATATTTCATAAAGGTATCAAAATCCATTTCTTTGATATATTGACCATTGAGCCATCTCATTTTTACTTCATCAAAAATTGCTGGTGATTTGCTAACGCCTTCAATTGAAAAGTCGTTAATTAATTCTTCCATTGTCATTTTTTCTTGATTGCCTTTTGGAGACCAACCTAAAAGAGCAATATAGTTAACTATTGCTTCTGGAATAAATCCTTTTTCTATAAAGTCTTCAAAGTTTGCATCACCATATCTTTTACTTAGCTTCCTTTGCGCATCTTTCATGATTGGTGGTAAATGAATGTATTTAGGTCTTTCCCATCCAAAACAATCATACATTAGATTATATTTAGGAGTGCTTGATAAATATTCTTCCCCTCTCATAACATGAGATATTTGCATCAAGTGATCATCTACAACATTCGCAAAGTTATATGTTGGCATTCCATCAGATTTTATTAATATATTATCTTCCATATCTTGGCATGGAACGTTAATCTTTCCAAATACCATATCTTCATATTCTGTCATTCCTTCAAGTGGAATATTTTGTCTAATAACAAATGGAACTTTGTTATCTAAATTCTTTTGTATTTCTTCTTGAGATAAATGTAAGCAATGTTTATCGTATTTTTTTATTCCCTTATCATTTGCTAAAGTATCTAATCTTTCTTTTGTACAGAAACATCTATATGCTCCACCCTTTTTTATAAGTTCTTCAGCATATTTGTTATATATATCCTTTCTTTGACTTTGAACATATGGGCCAAACTCTCCCCCAACATCTGGACCTTCATCGTGAGTTAATTTAGCTTGGTCTAAAATTTTGTATATAAACCCTTCAGCCCCTTCAACATATCTTTCTGTATCAGTATCTTCAATACGTAAAATAAAATCTCCATTGTTGTGTTTTGCAAATAAAAATGCATATAATGCTGTTCTTAAATTTCCAATATGCATAAATCCTGTTGGACTTGGTGCGAATCTTGTTCTAACTTTCATTTGTGTATCTCCTTAAAAGTAAAGAAATTATCTTGATTATTGTATCATAAATTTTCTTTTTAGTAATATCTTTTTAGACATATTATTTTAAATAATATATAATAGTGTAAAATCTTTTAATAGTTAGAGGCATATATGAATTATACAGACGCTCTTAGTTATCTACATGACTTATTAACAATTGATAGTGTTAAATCTGAACCTAAAGAAAATGCTCCATTTGGAGAAGGTGTAAAACATTGTCTTGATACAGCATTAAATATCCTATCGAAATATGGTTTTACTACAAAAAATGTAAATGGTTACTGTGGATATGGAGAAATTGGAACAGGTAAATTATTTGGAATACTTTCTCATTTAGATGTTGTTCCTGTTGGTAAAGGGTGGACATATCCCCCATTTGGAGCAACAGTGGTTGATAATAAAATATATGCTAGAGGTGCTTTAGATGATAAATCCCCATTCATTGCAATGCTTTGGGCTTTAACTAATATTCTCGATGAAGGTTTAGTCCCTAAATATAGAATAAGATTTATCTTAGGCTGCGATGAAGAAAGTGGTTGGGGTTGTATTGATAGATATTTAAAAACCGAAGAAATGCCTGAAATTGGAATAACCCCTGATGCAGATTTTCCTGTAATTAATTGCGAAAAAGGGATCCTGCACTTCTCTGTTTCTATAAACAAAAATGAAAACATAATATATGCTAAAGCTGGAGATAAAGCCAATATGGTTCCAGATTATGCAGAAATACAAGTTTGCAAAAATATCGATATTTCACCATTAAAGAATAACCCTGATGTTGAAATTGTAACAAATGATAACTCATATTCTTTAATTAGCAAAGGTAAATCAGCACATGGATCAACTCCACAAAAAGGTGAAAATGCTATTACTAAATTACTTAAAGCTATTTCTTCTCTCGATGGCTTTGAAGATATATCGAAACTAATATCTAAACTTGATGATTATGAAGGAAAACACGTTTATTTAGATATATGTGATGAAAAAAGTGGCAATTTATCTCTTAATTTAGGAACTATGTATATGACAAATGATAAACTAGTCTTTGATGTAGATATTAGATATCCAGTAACATTTACAAAAGATTACATTTTAGAAATATTAAACAAAAATATAGATGGAATCATTAAAGAGACACATCATCAAAAACCTTTATATGTTGATAAAGATTCAACACTAGTACAAACCCTTTTAAATGCATATAATAGCGTCATGAATACAAATTTAGAGCCTATTTCTATTGGTGGTGGGACATATGCTAGAGCACTTAAATGTGGCGTTGCTTTTGGCCCTTGTTTCCCCAATGGAAATGGTGGAATGCACTGCCCTAATGAATATATGGATTTAGATGATTTTAAAAAGATGAAAGAAATATATTATGTAGCTCTTAAAAATTTGTGCTTTTAGAAAATTTTATTGATTTTTTAAATATATAATATTATAATTTTTAAACTAACTTATGCGCCATTAGCTCAATTGGATAGAGCGTTGGTCTACGGAACCAAAGGTTAGGGGTTCGACTCCCTTATGGCGCGCCAAAAAAGAGGCATTTTCGAAAGAAAGTGCCTTTTTTAATGCCATTTTTTGGCTTTTAACTTTTTGTATATATCAAATTTTTACATATCGTTAATTTGCGCTCTTACTTTTACGAATGAAAACATTTTGTGAGTTTGCACACTAAATTACAAAATAAAGTGTTTATTTGTTAAGTATCCAAATCAAATTACGTTTTAGAAGAAAAAGAGCATGTTAATACTAATAGAATTAGATTTTTGTTCTTACTTACATTTACTGTATGTAAATGTCAACATAAAAATGACATAACTGCTACCAAAACAGCAATTAAGACAAAATTTACTTTACTTGTGATTCGATTCTTCATATTCAAATCTCCTCGTTTTCTTTACGTTTTATACGTTTTTCCTTTGAGATATACAACTATTCATTAGCTAATTATTTGTTAAATAGTTTTTATCTCCTTTATCATACTTACTAATATCCTATTATATAATAAAATTATTATATAATTTTCAAATACAAAAATCCACTTTAAAACCAATTTTATATCACCTCAATTCTTTCTTTGTAATCGAGAACAAGGTATTAAGTGGATAACTCTTCATTTTTTACTAATTTATATTTTCCTCACTATCTATATTTGTAGTTGTTTTTCTTTATCTTGTTTCTTTTTCAGTTTTCCAATTATCATATTGATTACCAATACTACTGACGCTAGACATAGAATAATACCTATAATAAGTTGTTCATGCGCTTCACGAAACTCTTCTGCATAAAAGAAAGAAGTTCC
>JAIKVY010000172.1 GCA_024685275.1 Clostridia bacterium | reverse complement strand
AAGGTTATCAGCAATCATTGTTTGCATTACAGCTTGGAAAGCAAGTTTTGATTCTAAACTCATAGAATCTTCTCCACTATATCTTCTTATTGAATATATACTTGGAGTAACATAATTAACAAATTCATTTTGTTGATTCTTTTGTTGTATTGCAATTAAATTGTTATCTTCATCTTTTGTTATCTTATAATCGACTGTTTCTACACCAGAAGATGAATCCTTTATTATTGAAAACTCTCTATCGTTAACTCCGTCATATTCTGTTAAATTAGATAAAAATATGTAATAGTCTTTTGAATCAACTTTAGAATCAACTTTATATTTATCAAAACTATATATTGATGCTATACCTGTTTCATAAGAAAGATTCGTTGTAACATAATAACCCTTTTCATTATTTACATCATATGATGAAATAACATATTCTTGTTCACCAATTATAAATGCAGTATCTGCGTTAATGATGTGATTTAATGCTTGTTGAACTATTTCATCTGTTATTGTATTAAATCTCTTTGATTCGTTTTCTTTCAATGTATTATGAGTACAAATGATATTACCATTTTTTAATGTATATGTATCTCCATGATATGATACACTAACATTACTTATATTTTTATCTGAATTGGCCCAATCAGTCCTAATTAAATTAGCCAGTTCTACATTAGTTCCATTTAAAGTAATCGTAATATCGTTTTTATTTGCTTTATAAGTTCCAGCTACTTCTTTTTCGACAAAATTAATAACTGTTTTATTACCTTCAAATCTTATTCGATAAATATTATCATTTACACGTGTAAATACATAATTATCACCAGAATCGACAACGTTATACTCATTCAAATTATTCTTTTTCATATGCTCAATATTACTATTTAAATTAGTAATAAATGATGAATTTGGTTGTGGCTCAAAAGATTCAAAATATGAGTATGTACCATTAATTTTTGCAAAAGAATAATCGAATATAATATCTTTATTTGTTGTAAATACATCTTTTTCAGAATATTTATATATTACAGAACCTAAGAAACAGAACAAAAACAAAACAATAAGGATTGCTAAACCAACTAAAGCTAATTTATTTCTAAAGAATCTCTTTGCAACCAATAAACCAGGTGATACAGCTTTTACTCTACGAGCATCATCTAACTTCATTTCTTCTTGATTATCTGTATTAGGTTCGTTATTTTCTAAACTAATATTTTTTTCATTCGTTGAATTGACATTTTTTTCAATGTTATTTTCAACTTCACTAACTTGATCAAGAGTTTCTGTTTCTAGAATATCTTGGTTTTTGTTGTTTTCTTTATTTTCAAAATCTTCCATCTTCCACTCCTTTAATCAAATCTAACCCTAGGATCAACTAAGGCATAACAAATGTCCGATGCTAAATTACCTAAAAGGGTTAATATAGCCATAAACGTTAAATAAAACATTGTAAATGGAATATCTCCACCAACCATAGCATTGTATGATGCGTATCCAATACCATTTATTGAGAATAATGTTTCAGTAATTAATGCTCCTGCAAACAATCCTGGAAGTGATCCACCAAGTAAAGTTACAAGAGGAATTAATGTGTTTCTAAATGCATGTTTATATACTACTTTTCGTTCTGATACACCTTTTGCTCTGGCTGTTCTAATGTAATCTGCATTTAATACTTCAAGCATATTTGTTCTTGTATAACGCATAAGTCCACCGATACTAACAATTATTATTGTTAATGCTGGTAAAACAAAGTGTGCTACTCCATCGAGAA
The DNA here is from genome assembly GCA_024685275.1 of Clostridia bacterium. Lineage (GTDB taxonomy): Bacteria > Bacillota > Clostridia > Christensenellales > DTU072 > CAG-1782. The sequence goes on along the minus strand of JAIKVY010000172.1, from coordinate 3,664 downwards.
AATATGTAAATGAATCAGTAACACCAGGCGTTAAATTCGCATTATGCATTCCAGACACTTCAAACCAACCTAATTTTAAAGAGAAAATCAATTTTAATAAGGCTGCAGTAAAGAATGTCGGTAGTGAAATACCAATTAACGACACAACAGTAACAGCATAATCAGTTTTAGAATATTGTTTTCTAGCTGCTAAAACTCCTAATGGAATTGCAATTAATATTTCAGCAATAAAGGAAACTACTCCTAAAATGAAACTATTCCAAATTGTATTATGAAAAACAGATGTAACTGGAATAGTATAATACCAACTATCGCCAAAATTACCAGTAAAAAAGTTACCAAGATATGTAAAAAAGCCAGCAACCATTCCTTGATCTAAACCATATCTAGCTTGTAATTCTGTTAGCAATTCTGAATATGGTTTTAAGTTCCCTGGTTTATTAGCTAGTTCTAACGCTCTTGTTTCTACATAACCTTGAGGAAGAGAATACATAAGCGCATATATTAAAAACATAACGATTATTAAGATAAATGCACTTAATATCAATCTCTTAAGTATATATTTAAACATGATATCACCTATTACATAACTTTAGCTCAGAAGGTAAATACACATTCCGAGCTAAGTATGTTTAATAAAAAATTTCCTTATAAAGGATAACAATATCTCGCAAAAGGGAAAGATTCCCTTTCACGAAATATAACTAAACGATTATTTTACTTCGACCTTTTCAATTTCCATTAAATATGACCAGAATGGAGTTGTATCAGGTGTTAATGACTCTACATTAATTGTATTGCTATAAACTGTACAATCCTTTCTTTGATATACTGGAATTTCAACTGCCCAATCTAAAATAATATCAAGACATTGTTTATACATTGATTTTCTTGCTGTCTTATCTGTAGAAGATCTTGCTTGATCAATTAAACTATCTAATTGAGCATCAGCAATTCTATAATGGTTAGAACCTGTATTGTTTTCAGAATTGTATACTTGGTACATATCTGGATCTACTGATCCGCCCCAAGCAGCACAGAATATTTCAGCTGTTCCTTCTTCCATTCTAGCGAATAAAACTGATGAATTTGAAATATCTGTAACTTCTAACTTGATTCCAATTCCTTCAAGAACTTCAGCACATTTAGTTAATAAAGCAAATGTTGGGTGATTTCCTGTTCCATCAGCACCGATAATTGCTTCATATTCTAATTTTGCACCATCTGGAGCTGCTGTGAATTTATTATTTTGAGCATCCCATGTATATCCAGCTGCTTTGAAGAATCCAATTGCTGCTTCTTTTGCTGCTGCATATTTTTGTTCATCTGTCATATTTGCTGTATAAATAGCTTCATCATCAACATTAACTGAGAATGCTTGTGTGTATCCTTGATCAGCAGGTTGTGGAGCAGCCCAAGAACAGTTTGTAATTGGGTATTGAATAACAGATGCTCTATCTTGATAATATGTATTAACTGTATATTCTCTGTATGCAGCAAATAATGTTGCAAATGCTTTACGTAAATTCTTAGATTCTTCAGATGCTTTATTTGTTCCAACTTTAATATTATCAGCATTCATTCCGATATATCCATATCCGTTATAATCAACTAAATCTGTAGAAATCTTTAAATCCTTATCAACTTTTAATGATTTGTTTCCACCATTAGCATCATTGATTTGTTTTACAACTTCTTCAGAAATTGATGGAGTTGCGATATCTACATCACCAGCTAACATAGCTGGGATCTTATCTTCATCTTTGCTATATTCTTTGAATTTTAAATATTTTGTCTTTGGAGCGCCTAACCAGAAGTTTGTGTTTGCTTCAAATGTTACGATACCATCTTTATAATCTACAAATTTATATGGACCAGCTCCAAGTGGAGTTGTTGTCTTTTCACGAATCTTTGTTAAATCTCCTCTAGTAAATCCATATGAACCATTTGTTGGATTAAATTTACTTACTTCACCATAGTAGTGTAAAGGAGCAACAGCGATTGCTAATTGATAGATTGTTGTAGCTGAATATTTGCTTGTTGTAACTTTAATAGTACCATTTGTTTCATTGTATGTAATACCTTCGATACTATTAATTGTTTGACCAGCCATTTTTGAAGCACCAGCTTTAGCCATCCATTTTTCAGCTACATTAGCGATATATGAATCATAATCACCATTAGCTGCTTCAACGCCAGCTGCATCTGCAAAATCGCCATATGCATCCTTTAATGCAACAGCGTAATCTTTGAGTGTTGGGAAGCTTGTTCCAGTTAAAGTATATCCTTTACCTGTTGAATCAAAGAATTTATCTTCATTAATTGTTTTTGTTTCTTTTTGAACAACATCTTCTTCAACTTCTTCTGTATATTGTAAATAACCATTTTCATCATATAAATAGTTACCACCTTCATCAGTCTTAACAACATATGTTGTTTCGTCTGCTGTAACTACATTACCATCTTCATCTTTTACATCATAATATTTAGGATTACCGTCTTCATCTGTTTCAACTTCACCAAAGTCACCGAATCCCCATAATCCCATACCATTAGCAACTTCATTGTTACCAAATCCTGCTAAATAGCTTGCATATTCTTCAGCACAGTAATTTACGATATCTTTAGCTAATTCTTGCCATGCACCATCAGATTCTACGCTATCGATCATTTCCATAAAGCTATCAAATTCTGCTTTTGTAAATACATCGTTTTCAGCATAAACATATTCCATATGTGTTGATATAATTGGTTGTTCATTTTCATCAAGTTTATTTCTATAAATCTTTTTACCATTTGCATCAACTACTGGGACTTTTTTAACAAATTCTCCTTTTTCATCGTATTCTGCACCGTATACTCTCTCTGTTACATATACTGGGTTACCATCTTCATCTTCATCTTCAACTTCTTGATATGTAGCTAAAATAGCGTTAACTTTTGCTTGATATTCAGCTAATACGCTTGTTGAAAGTTGTGTTCTCCATTCTTGCATACCTTTAATTGGTAATGAATAGAATGTAGATGAACCATCATAATCGGTATCACTTAAAACATACATAGAGAAAATTACATCCTTAACAGTAACTGTTTCTCCATCACTGAAAGTAATAGCCTTGTCCCCTGTTCTCATTGTAATATTGTAGTCAACTGTGCCATCGTCATTAGTAACAACTTCAATATCACTTAAACCGTAATATGTATAATCTGTACCATTGTATTTAACTGTTTCACCATTAATTCCTTGATAAATAATGTTTCCACCTCTATCTGTTGCTAACAAATTAACTTGTGTCATGCTATATACATCTACATCGTATGCACTTGTAGCAAAGAATGGTGAGAACTTTTCAGAAAAGTTTGGATAAGCAACTACAATAGTATCTTTTGCTTGTTTCTTACTACATGCTGCTAAAGAAGCAATTAAAGATATAAGCAATACACATACTACTAATACACCAATCAATTTCTTAATCGATTTCTTCATAATATCCTCCTAATATTATATTTCTTTTTTATGGCAATTTATCACCATATAAAAAAAGATTGCTAGTATTATATCACTTCTTTATATAATAATCTAGTAATTATTTAATAATGTTAATTTTTATGATTTTATTCGAATATATTATGTTGATAATTATGAAAATTAATTAGATTCTTC
>JAIKVY010000167.1 GCA_024685275.1 Clostridia bacterium | reverse complement strand
AAAAATATTAATCCTATGTTGCAATTATTAGAAAATAAGAAATATAAACCTATGTTTGATCTATTAAAAAAAATTGATGATAATATTAATACTACCCTATCAAAAACTTGAGATTTTAAAGATATAGAAGAAATTAAAAATTCTAATAGATGAGATGTTGCTAATATGTTATTAGATTATATTATACTTGATTGTGATCGTGATGATTACATGGATCAAGATGTAGTGAATTTGTATGATTTCTATTTAAAGTGAAATGATAAATTAATAGAAACCTTTACTAATTATATAATAACGTTGTGATCTATGGATTATGTAAAATGGTTTCGTGGTATTGAAGATTATGACGAATTGATTGCTGTTATAGATCGTGAAGAAAATCCTTTAGGTGTAATGTGTGTTTGTTGTCGTGCATATTTTTATTCTGTATTGAAAGGTAGAAAAGAGTTTAAATCATCTGATTTTATTTGATTAATTCAAAATTGTAGATGAAAAAAATTAAGTATTTCTTAGTATTATTAGTCTTGTGATTATTGATACCTATATCAAATTTTTTTGATAATACTTATGCTTTTAAATTATGAAGTCTTCAAGCTTGAAGTGCTTCTCGTTCTGATATTTGAAGTACTTATTGAAAAGTATGTATACAAAATAATAGTTTTTATCAGTGATATTGAACTTTAATTAAACAGTGATATACTTTTTGATCTTATTGATGATCTAGTACTTGTGTTGATTATGTAATGGGTGCTAATTCAATTTTTCAAGAAATTTATACGAATCCTATTTGAGATGCTGGTTCTCATTGATATTTTTATTCTTCTTTGGTTTCTTTTGAATCTGATAATCAAGGTTGATATAATTTTAAATATTATGATATAAATAATAATACTATTCAAACTTTTAATGTTCCAAGTATTGCTTGATTTACATATACTTTAAAAAATTGACAAAATGTTCTTTTTGATGAGGTGTATTTTTGGCATGATTCTATAATTTTTATGAATAGTGATTCTCATTATACTTTACAATTAATTTGAACTACACTTCTTGAAAATTTAGTTATTTATGCTGATCCTTTTTCTAGTAATGAAAATTTATATTTGATCGACTTTAATCTTTGAAAAGCTCGATCTACATCATTGTCGAGTGATTATGTTGCTAGCATTATGTTTAATGCTGTTGATATTTCTAATGATTTGTTATTCAGTGAAATTGATTGGACTAATTCCTACACTTTATCTGCTTGATCTACGTCTGTTTTTCCATTAACAGCTTGAAATCTTTGCTCTTGAGATTGATGTAAACAATCAAATTGAGGTTATTCTTCTAATATGTGGTCTTATAATTTAGATCCGAATTATGTTGCTCCTGATTATTGAGAAAATGAAAATCCTTGATATTCTGATCCAGTATTTATAGATGATTCCGCCTCTTATCAAGAACAAGTAAATAATTATTATTCATGTGTAGATTTATATTCTGATTATAATGTAGTTGCTAATTCTTTTGTTCTTTGTCGTCAAGATTATATAAATAATCGTGTATCACAAAATGAGTATAATTCTATGATTAATTATGTGAAATCTTCTGAAATCATCGATGATCGAACTCGAACGTGATATACTACTTCAGAAACTTGAATTAATTGTACTTTGTTGGTAGAAAATGCAAGATCGATGGCAAAACGTCAATTTATTGATAAAGGTCTTATCTTATCTGATTATATGACTGTTATTACAAAATTGGAAAATTCGTGAAATAATCCTTATGATTTAACATCGATGTGTGGATCAAAACCTACAAATGCATGAACTTGAGTATCATCTAACGATTGTAATTTGTCTTCATGGCAAAATATTGTAAACTGTTTCTGATGATGATCTCAAACTTCTTCATGATCTGATAGCTCTTTGTTTTCAAGTGCTGTAGATAATATTAAAATTATGGTATGAAATACCTTTGATAATACTTTTCTTGATCCGATAAAAGATAAATTTGATGAGTGATATAATTATTTAACTTGATGAGTATCTTGTACTACTGAATCTTTAGAAATTCCAAATATAAATCTATTAGTTTATGTAATGGCAATGCTAATATTTTTTAGTCTTTATAAAATACTATAATGGTTTCAAGTGTATTAAATATTTGATTATTTCTTGTTTTGATAATGCTTTTAGCTGTCAATATATGAAATATTGCATGGTTTTTTTGATTATTGTCTTGAATTGTATCTCAATTGTTTAATGTAATGAGTTATTTTTGAGCCGACTGTACGACTATAACTACTGTTTCAACAATGTTTACAAGTGCTGTTGTAGTATTATTAATAATAAAGATCTATTCTCATTTAAAACCATGATGAAATTAATCACATATTCCATAATGTCGATTTTTTTTGTCAAGTATTTTAATTTAGAAGTATTTTTTTATTTTTTTTGTATTTCCTCTTAATCCTTCATAGTAGTATTGATATAAGATTATTTCTCTGAAATATTCTAATTCAGTTTTTATAGGGTTTTCGATGTTGTTCATTTTTTCTTTTTAGAATTTAAAAGTTGGTGTTTTTTTCGTTTTTTATATGTTCTAATTAAAAAAATATTTCATAAGACTGCCATTAAAATTATTTGTGGTATGTATCAATTTATTACCATTAATTCAACGGTTTTTATTTTTTATATTCTTTTCGAGTTTCCGCAATTTCTGTTATTTTCATTATTATATAAGTAATATATAAAACTTTTGTATTAATAATATAAGAAAGTACCTAGTATTTTTAAAGTTTAAATTGCGAAATTCCCCTAACTAATAGTTATCATGCTTTCTTAAATATTTTTTTCTCGCTTTGTATCGAGTTTAACGAGTGCAATTTTTTTGGAAAAAAAATAAACGGTAAAATGCTCTCTATTCTCCCGTGATAGCGATTCCTTTCGATGAAGACTTAACTTTTTTGGTGTTGTGTTATCATTTCCGTACTTCCAAACGTGAAAGCAATTCGCGTGAATCCGTTCGGAAATCGAAAGACGTGTTGGGTGCATAGTCGATACAATAAACCGCTTTATAATTGGTAAAACAATTTTTTCTTGATTTTTATATAATCATTGTTATTTTTTAGTCGATGATATTTTGATTTTGTTTGTTCCCCTAGTTTAGAAGTAGAAAAAATCTTTTCTTCGTTAAACCTTGCAATTGATACATTGTGCGAATCATAAAGATATAGTATATTTCAATTCTAGTATCAAACTCATGATAAATATTATCATTAACATTTTATTTCTATAGAAAGTGCGAGAAATGTTATCATGAGCATTAACTGTCCCTGAAAGTTTCACAACTGCCTTAGAGTGAACTGTTAACACATTCACTAGCTCTCTTGGAAACTATGCTCCAGTAATCATCGGATTTGCAATTGCTGTAGTTGCTCTTCTTGGATTTTGGGCTCTTATCAAGAGATGGGGAAAATGAATCTTTAGAGGTAGATAGTACCCTTATCACGTCTAGTCAACGTGATTTTTTAGTTTTTTGCGGTTTTGAGTGAATAAAACCGCTTTAATAAATTAATCTAACAAAAACGTTTTTATTATTTTAGTTTGTTTATTAAAAAAAGATGAAAAAGTATTATGCGATTATTAATGCGTTCAAGTTTAATAATAAAGAGTGATGAATAACCTATTCAATTGAGTGAATCCTACAAAGTAAATTTCCGGTAAAATGAAGTAAAAAAGTGTATTTTAGTGAATCTGAATTTGAAGAAAATTTTTGAGGTAATTATGATCCTGATAAATCAAATTTGTGATTAGATGGTAAATATCTTGAGGCGATCGAATCTCTCGAGTGCGTCAAGGAAATGAGGGTTTGATATTGAAGAAAGAACTACTCTATTAAATGAGTAGAAGTTTCTTTAAATCCTCAAGGATCTAAACAGTATGTAATTTATGCTTTATTAGAAAGTGATTACTCTGTTTCTTCTCTTAGAAGATTTATATTTACTCCCGATCAATTCTCTGTTTTGTTCTCTGATGTAGATTCTGAAGATAAATGTTATTGATTAAAAGATAAAATACTTGAAGTTGTTGAATCTTATAAACTAATAGAAAACCTACCCGAAAATCTTGAATAAAAAAATAAAGGACACGGCATAGTAATTGCCGTGTCCCCCTGAATATATAAAAACGTACGATAATTGAGTTCTGAATTGGTGAAAATGGTCTGAAAAGTTTTTTTAAATTTTGTCCCTTTAATCCTGCATATTTTGATAACTTATCAGTTCTAAAGTAGTGAAATAAAAAGTGTAATTTTAAGTGTTTGTCAAGTCTTGTTAAATAAATGATAGTTCTTACCTTTTATTTCTTACTTGGTTTAAGTATGTGAAATTCAACAAATTATCATCAAAAACGTGTTTATATAAATCCGAATAACAAGATATGAGATTATATTCACTTTGATAAAAGAGATAAAGTATTGTGTGATTTTATTGATTATATTGCTTTCTATGGTTGTTGGACGAATCCTATTCTCTTGAGTCTTCTTAATTCCGATAATTGACCGGCGGTTTACGTCTGAAGAATAACACTTCACAAGTCTGATAATAAATATCTATTTACTGTCTATTGAGAAATTTCTCACTTGTGAAAAGTAGTACGTATCTTTAGATTACAAAAACTACAAGTTCCGGGTATGAGAAATAATCATTATTTGAAAGTAGATCTATATTGAAAATGAGTTAAACTTATAAGAGAAGAAGGTTTGCGAGATAATTTACGCTCAATATTAGTTGATTATTGCGGTATGTCTGATATAGTCTTAACCCGTGTTGATTATACTGTAGATTGTGCTAAATATAACTTTAATAAACCAAACAAATTAAAAAATATCTCTTGATGAAATATCTTTAAAATTGAAAGATGAAAAAGCGATCATGATCTTGATTCATTAAATAAAAAAATAGAATTAAATGTAGATAAGTACAAGAAATCAAAAAAAGTTCAATATCTTCTCTTTGGTAATAAGTCAAGTTCGACGGCTCGTTTCATAAGGTATTATGATAAAAAGGCTGAAATAGTGGCGAGATGAACTCAATATTTATATCCCGAATATTTCGATGTTCCCGAAGTAATGAGGTATGAGTTGCAAGTCAATTCTAAATGACTTGATGACGAGGAAAGAAGAATAAAGGTCGATGATTTACTAGGATTTATAAACTTCTGATATACGATCTCAAATTCGACCGCTTCTCATCATATGACAAAAAATCTTACACTTTATGAGTATATTGCTTATTGAATAAGAAAATTGAAAAGGGAAAGAGATACTGAAAGTCTTGAAAAAATAAAACTTTTATTGTTTGATCCTCAAGAATTATGAGATATGGATTATCGTGTGTGATGTGAAACTTTGGATCGGGAAAAACCTTCTGAACTTTCTTAGAAATGTATCAACAAGAAAGAAGGTTTACATATGTAATAGCAAATGTTCCTTATTCAAGGGTAGATCATTATTACTCAACGGTAGATGATTTATTAACAGTATTTACGGCTTTAGATGAATATACCGCTCTTACTAATAAACAATTAGAGAACTTCTATGATTCAAGAGATATGATAAAAGACATACTTGTAATTGTAGATGAGGCTCACTTATATTTAGGTGCAAGAGAAAGTTTAACTAAAGCAAGTATATTAAATAAATTAAAACTTATATTTACTCAGTGTAGAAAAAGAAAAATTCGTATTGTATTTATAACTCAACGTCTAACTCAAATTGATATCTACGTCCGTCGTCTTGCTGATTATGTTGAAGAGTACGATATGCATAAAAGATTATGATTAGAACTTGATAAAAAAAATGTCTATATGAATAAATGAGATGTTGTAGATATAGAAACAGATCAAACAGTAAAATATACTAATGAGTGAGATATGCAAACAATTAAAGACGAGTTAAGGATTTATTCAGAATACTTCTCTCCTCTAACATCAATTCTTGAATATTTCGCTCTCCTATTCAACAAGTGATATCGTGAAATCCTTAAAGAAGAATATCAAACTTATCATGTATGTTGAAATCCCGATTCAAGAGTTAAACCTTTCAATCGTGAAATTCTTATGAAATGACTAGTTATTACTCCAACTAAAGAGGAAATAGAAAAACGAAGAAAAAAACGTGAAAATAAATGAAAATCTCGATTACAAATTCATGCTCCTCTATTCTATTCAACTTTACAAGAATATAAAAAGAAAATCCTATCATCTGATCTTTACATAAAGATAAAAACAAAAATTAAGTCTATATCATCTCCTTGATATGAAGATTTGAACTTTCAAGAGTTATATAATGAGGCTGAATCTGAAGAAAATTTACAAGAAAAAGTAAAAACAATTGATGAAGATATTAAAGAGTTAAAAAAAGAAGAAAAAAAACAAGATAAAAATCCAGTTCTTACCATTTAATAAAATAAAATGCGAGATTTAGAAAATATTATTGAATATATTAAACCTTACATCTCATTACCTTTCTTAATTTGATTTGTAGTGTGATACATAGTGCGTTTATTTGTATGACGTACAAAATGAGTTTATTATTCTATTAAAAATTTATTTCGTTTATTTAAGTAAATTATGTTAAAAAATCTAAAATGATTTATGCTCTGATGACTACTCTCTCTTTCTGTGTTAACATCTTTATTTACATGAGTTTTTGCTGAATCATATGATAATTTAATTTATGATGTTGATATAAATTATAACTGTTGACCTACTGAATGTATGTCCTGGGAAGATGATCAATGAGAAACTTATTATGATTGTATGGATTTTCATTGTATGGCTAATCTTCCAAATTCTGCATATTGAATGAGTCCTGATCATATAGAAGTTTATACTATTTTGAATAGGTTTTTAAATATTTCTTATGATGATTTTTGAGATTATAAAGTATGTATGAATTGGAAATCTTTGCAAACTGAATGAATAAAATGATTATATCAATCGTATAATTCGAACTTAGTCCCTGCATTAACTAGTTGATTTCCGATTGTTTGAACTTCTTATTGTACAGAATTAGATTGAATAGATGGTATATATATTGATGGATGATTTCGCGAAGCGACTTGACCTTCAATGTTTTTTAGTTGAGTTGAAAATATCAAGATTTATTCAAATGATAATCATTTTTCAACAGATGTAACATATGAGTTAACAGATGTTTCAGCTTGATTTAGAATACCTTTAGGTTGATTAAAACCTTCTTCTGTAGATATTCAGATTGTGGATTGATGACCTATTAGCTTTAATTATTCTTATTCAGAGCGACGTTATCCTACAATTAATTCATCATGTTCATTAATAAATCAAAAATATGTTTGTAATGATAGTGATTATCTAAATTTTGTTTATTGATTTCAGCCGGCTTTTGATTTAGTTATTAATTCTGTTTGATCTGAGTCTAATAAAATTTTAGTTACTGTTAAATGAGTTCAAAGGCAGACAGAGGAATCTATAACATCATCAATAGTGAATTCTAATAGTTGACAGTCTTGATTTTGAGTTGCTGTTGTAACAGATTCAAATTCTTTTTTTGATACAATATCTAAGATTTTATGAAATTATACTGATTCTATAGTTGAGTGGTTGCCTTATATTATTCTTGTTTTGTTGCTTGTTCTTGCTGTTATTGAGCTGTTTAAGTTAATTAAAAGATATACTCTTAATATATTTACTTGAGAAATAAGAGATCCGAATAAAGCATATAAGGCTTGGAAAGATGATTTTGTTAAAAATAATGATGTTAACAATATTATAGGATCTAATAAATTAAGTATTGAAGATAGAATTTGTTTATGAGAAGAAAGAGATGAAGATTTAATATCACAAGAATTATGATATAATACTGATGATCAATTAGATGATTTGTATTATGGTAGATGAGGTGCTTTTGATCCATGATATTATGATACTAATTATTGAATTAGGTATTATACTAACGCTCAGCGTTATCATGATGATTTGGAAGATTTTGAAAGAAGAGTTTGAGAACAACGATATTTAGATTGAAATGATATGTCAACTGAAGAAAAAAGAAAGGCATTTGCAAAATATAAAGCAAGTTATTTGAGAACTTGGCATTCTATTAATGATAAAGATTTTTAATAATAGGTTTATTTTAACATAAAAAAATGACTTGAGAAGAATTACTTACATGAGAAATTGTAGAAAATTTAACATGAACTATACAAAATATTTGATTTTGAGGCGATCCTCAATTCTTAAAAATGATGTGGGGTCTTGTTAAATCCTTTGTAGTGTGATTACGACCATTAGTCCGCATACTTCTTATTGTCTTAGTAGTTCTTCTCGTTATCTATATAATCGTATTGCTAGTGTTTAATTATTTAACAAAAAAACAAAAAAAGAAAGTTCAAGATGATATACCTGAAGAATATAAAGAGTTTAAAAAAATATGAAAATATGAGGTTGTAAATAATATGTATGATTATTGATCTGTTTATAATCCCGATCAACAAAAAATAGTTGATGAAAAAGAAGAAAAATTAAAAAAACTTAAAGAAGAATTAAATAAACCTGAAAAAGATGTTTTATCTTCCATCGATGAAAAAAATGAATCTAAAAAGGTTGTTATTATGTAGTCTTGCTTTGTTGTTTTGATTAACATCTTTTTCATATGCTGATGAAGATGTAGATTATACTTGACAAATTCAAGAATTACAAAATCAAATTAGTGTTTTATCTTGACAGTTAAATACGGCTCTTGAAAGGCTTAATGTATCTTATTGAACTATATCAAGTCTTTCTTGATCTTTAGATCAATGCCGTACTTCTAAAGATGTTTCTTATGAGGCTTGTTTAGAAGATCGTACATCTTTAACTAATCAAGTTTCATCACTTCAAAATTATTCTGATTCATTAAACGAACAATTGCAAGAGTGCCTTGTTGACTGATCTATACAAGAAAATCGAATCTGTGATGAAAGTGGTGCTAATTGTGAATTAAATGTCTTCTCTTGATCTTGTGATTATTCATTTTTCCGAAATGAAAACGATCATATGTATTCTTTACCCGTAGCGAATCATATTGTATTACCTACATGAATTAAAGCATACATAAATAGTTGATCTGTTGCATTAGCGAACGTAGAAAAGCAAGAAAAACCTACTATTGATGATGAAAGTTTCTTAGAAATTAACGAATTATATTATTATTTCTTTGAGGCTGTAATTGTATTGTGATTCTTTGCGTTATTTATGCGATTTATAAAATCCTTATATACATCTCCTTTTACATGAAAAAATAAAGCATAATGGATCCAAATTTACAAACTGTATTAAATTGGGGTGCTGATGTATTGGAAAATATTAACCCTACCGTGATAATTATTGCTATAAGTGCATGAGTTATTATGTTTTTTATCTCTCATCATAAATAATAATGCTTTGATGATATGACGCTATACATGACGGTGCGAGTGCAATTAGTTGAATAGTATCTAATTGATTCTCAACATTTTTTTGATACCTTCCTTCTCAATTACCCGCCGAGCAAATGTGAAAAATTATAAGTGTTATAATTTTGATATGAACTATATTAGCTCTTGTATCTTATTTTACATGATGATCTAATAAAGAAAATGATTAGTGCTTTTTTGTCTATGTATAAAATAGTGTTTTTAAATGTGATATACATTTTGTATACCTTATTTCCTACTATTTTTATTTGTTTTCTTCTAATTATAATCTTTTATATGTTTAAACCTAAGTGATTAAATGGCGATAGATAATTACGGTATGTATGAAATAACCCCTA
>JAIKVY010000113.1 GCA_024685275.1 Clostridia bacterium | reverse complement strand
AGGTATTATCGGCGGCGGGGTTAGTGGATTAACGCTAGCAAGCATATTAGAAAAGAATCACATTGATTACACTATTTTTGAGGCAGAAAATAGAGTTGGTAAAAAAATACTACTAACAGGTAATGGCAAATGTAATTTAACTAATACCAATATATCAAATGACAAATATAACACCGATGTTACTCCAATTTTAAACATTAATGTTGTTGATTATCTAAATAAATTTGGCCTAGTAACAAGAAATATAGATAACAGAATTTACCCATATTCAGAAAGTGCAAATGATGTTGTAAATTTCTTCATAAAGAATATAGATATAAATAAAGTAAAACTAAACACATTAGTTACATCAATAGAATATGATAACGATACATATTGTATAAATGGAGAAAAATTTACACATGTTGCTATTTGCACTGGAAGTAATGCAACGATAGGGCACAATTCACACAATCTTTTAAATAAATTCAATCACAAAATAACGAATCTAAATCCATCATTAGTTCCATTAAAGAGTAATGATTTGTTTTTAAAAGCACTAAGTGGAATACGAGTTAAGTGTAATTTGAAATTATATAAAGATAATAAGTGCTTATTTTCTGAATACGGAGAATTGTTATTTAAAAATGATGGAATAAGTGGAATTGTTTCAATGCAAGGATCAAAAGTGTTTGCTAGAGAAAATATATCAATTAATAGTTCATATGCTTCAATAGATTTTGCTCCAGATATTGATGAAAAGACATTGAATGAAATCATTCAAAAAAATGGATTAGATTCGCTATTACGCAAAGCAATAGTTGTTGAAATAAATAAACAAGCAGAACAAAGAAAACTCGATATTATAGCAGTAGTAAAAGATTTTAGAGTTAATCTAATTGATACATATGGAATAAAAAATGCTCAAGTAGTTTCTGGGGGATTAGATATTAGAGGCTTTAAAGATTTGGTCGAAAGCAAGTTATCCCCTAGTTTATATGCTTGTGGTGAGGTTTTAGATGTTGATGGAGAATGTGGAGGATATAACATAAATTTTGCAATAGCATCAGCAATTTTAACAGCCAAAAAATTGGGAGTTAAATATGATTAGATATCAATTTAGCGTACCAGCAAACAATACAAATTCAGTTTTAGAATGTTTGCATAAAAAAGTAAAGATTATAGATATTTCAAATTTTAGAATAGTAAAAAAGAGTATTGATGCTAGAGATAAAAAAGATGTAAGAATAATATATTTGGTTGAGTTTTCATCAAAGAACGAAGAATATCTTTTAAAACATGGAGCAACAACTATAAATCAAAAATTACCACAATCGATTGATGAATATTTGAATGGGTTTAAATCTAAAAACACAGTTGATTGCGTTGTTGTTGGATCTGGTCCAGCTGGATTATTTTGCGCACTGACGCTAATTAAACTAGGACATAGAGTAATAATCCTAGAAAGAGGTAAAAGTGTTGATGAAAGAAAAACGGATATAGATCTTTTTAATTCATCACTACAATTAGATAATGAATCAAATGTATTATTTGGTGAAGGCGGAGCAGGAACATTTTCTGATGGTAAATTAAATACAAATCTTCATAATGAATTTATTCAAGTAGTTCTCGGAGAGTTCTATAACTATGGAGCAAATGAGTCAATTCTATATGATTCAAAACCACATGTCGGGACAGATGTATTAATTAAAGTTTTAAAAAATATTAGGAAAGATATTGAACAGTTAGGTGGTAAATATTGCTTTAATACGAGGTTAGAAAGTGTTGAGACAACTACTGATTCTTTGATAAAAATTAAAACAAATAAAGGAGAAATAGAAACTAAAAATCTATTCTTAGCAATAGGACATTCAGCAAGAGATACCTTTGAGATGTTATACGATAAAGGCATAAAAATGGAGTCTAAAATATTTAGTGCAGGAGTCCGAATTGAACATTTAAAACAAGATATTGATTTTGCCCAATACGGAGAATTGTTATTTAAAAATGATGGAATAAGTGGAATTGTTTCAATGCAAGGATC
>JAIKVY010000111.1 GCA_024685275.1 Clostridia bacterium | reverse complement strand
TAAAATGCAAGATTTATCTGTAATAGAGAGGATTGGCTTAAGAAAAAATGGATATTGGAAAGTATTAGTTTAATGAATTCTAAGCAGTATTTATGTAAGTCAACTATTTTCTTAAAGCAATTATTGTATGCATCCCATAATACCATATTATCAAACTCCATTAAACTAATACTTTCCAATATCCATTTTTTCTTAAGCCAATCCTCTCTATTACAGATAAATCTTGCATTTTATTTAAATTATTATGAATAGCAGTATGGCTAAGACCAGTTTCTTAACTTAGTTCTGCAATCGTAATATTTGGATTATTCCATATTGCTTTAATGATAGATATTTGTGATTTATTAAGCAATTTATTAACCACTTCTACACCACTTTTATTAACCACCTTTTTTTCAATTTGATAATCTACTACTTTAATAAAATTAAATGGTATTGTGACTTGAATCCAATTATCGGAAAACTCAAATGCTTTTTTATTTTGCTTATATTAAGTTAATAAGTCTAAAATAATTATTATATAGTTCAGACCTGATCTATAATTTAAAATGGCATCAATACATACGTATCAAATCTTAAATGTGAAAGGTAAGTTTTGTTAATACAATGCACCCTCTATAAATGAAAGTGCACCCTCTAAGACTATATTTTTAGGTATATAAACTAAGTGACATGTGACTAGTGTGACAAACGTGGCACAATTAATTATATTTGATTTTTTCTTTGTTTGTATAGTATTTTTGATTTGGTGCATTAGGCGAATCTTTAGTGGTTAGTAAGAGTTCCGAATTCAATAATGGATTCAGTATAGATTCAACAAAATGAGAACGATTAGATAAATCAATATGGTTTTGAATCTCTTGTCTTGATTTTGGCTCATTCATACAAAATTCCAGTATTTTTCGATCATATTCTCTATTTCCACCCCTTGGTGATGAAAAAGTAAAATCATTTTTAATTTCTTTTTGAATAAGCACACTACTTTCCTTTTTATCATATGTTAAATCACACAATGTGATTACAAATTGAGCGGGATCAGAATATATTTTTGGCTGGTAATCTTTTGGATACATTTTGTAATCTGATATTATTTTTTCAAAGCCAGAGCCTGATGATTCCATCATATTACACAATTTAAATATTTCGCATATTATAGTGTTTCTTCTTTTTGATGGTATTTCCTCCATTGAGTAATCCTGTGCTCTTCCAGGGAGCAAAAAAGAGCCAGGAGACGCTATTCTAATTCTATCAATAAAAATGTCTATATCAATTTGAGTGCCATCAATATTGTAATCTCTATGAGCAACTGCATTTATTAATGCTTCTTCAATTGCTCTTTCGGGATAAGCCAGTAATGGTTTGTTTCCACCTGCATCTTGCTTGACAAGCCCTGTTTTAGTATATAGTTTTATATACTTTTTAGCATAATCTAATATTTGTGGGATACTACCTTTATATTCTTTCTTATCTAACATCGTACTTGAGCCTTTATTTAAGCCAGGCCATACTCTACATGCTATATTACAATTCTCATAGTCACAATTATCTGCAAAAAGCATTAAACCATTAGAAACATTTTGATTTGAATCAATCGCATCAATACTTTCTAATTGCTTAAGTGTTATAAAAAGCTGATTATTATGTCTTTCTTGATATAATTCTTGAAGACCATCAAACGAAAATTCAAAATAGTTTCTGTTTGTAAATTGTGTATCGAATGGTTTTCTTTTGCTTGATAATACAAGTTCTTCTACCTGTTCTCCATGAGCAATAACACTTTGTCCTTCACGCCTTATATAAATAACATCCTGTTCATCGCTTCTCGTCATCCAAACAGGAGTATTATCATTTCTAAACACTATTACTTCTAGAATATATAGTTCTTCTTCAATCTTAATCTTGTTATAATCAAATCTAACATGAGGATGTAATTTTTTATCACACATATCATTTATATATAAAATTTCATTTTTTACTTGTTCTCTAGTTAGACCAATTGGATTCTCGTCATCATCGACACCAAAAAACACTTTTCCACCATCAGTGTTAGCAAAAGCAGCAATTTCCTTTAACCATTTTTCGTAATTTTTGTGTGAAACAATTTCTTTAAATTCGATTTTTTTTGTCTCAAATTCCTCATAATTGATATATTCTTTAAAATCCATAGTATAGTCTCCTTTTACTAATATGATTATACCATAGTTATTAAGAAAAATCAAGTTACTTGTATGGTTACTTGTATGGTTACTTGTATGGTAAATAAAAAATTACGACAAATTCTGCCGTAATTTCGCTTAACATATCTGGTGCACCTGATAGGAGTCGAACCTACAACCTTTGCCGTCGGAGGGCAATGCTCTATCCAGTTGAGCTACAAGTGCATATTAATTAATCCAAAATTTAATCAAGATTTGATTTTACATCAAGATTAAGTGTAGCATTATCAATTCCTTCTTTTATCGCTATATGAGCTGCTTTTGCTATCATTAATCCATTATCAGTACATAATACTTTTGTAGGGATATATACTGTTATATTATTTTTACTTCCTTCTTCTTGTATTCTTTCTCTTAATAAAGTATTAGCTGCTACACCACCAGCTATACTTATTGCGTTAAATCCATAATCTTTTGCGGCTTTTATTGCATTATTTACCAACATATCAACTGCAATTTTTTGAAATGAAGCAGCAACATCATATTTATTGTATTCTTGATTCTTTTGTGTGTAATTATGAACATAATTTATTATATTAGTTTTTAATCCTGAATAAGAAAAATCTAAAGTATCTTCATTTTTTAATGGAATTGAAAATTCTATATTAGGTGAACCTAGTTTTGCATATTTTTCTATTTCTGGCCCACCAGGATAATTAAATCCTAATATTCTAGCAACTTTATCAAATGCTTCTCCAGCTGCATCATCTCTTGTCTGGCCTAATATTTCCATATTTGAATATGAATTTACCTTAAGTATTTCAGTATGTCCACCACTTGCTAATAAACATAAAAATGGAAAAGATAATTCTGGGTGATCAATAAAATTTGCACAAATATGTCCACGTATATGATTAATTGGAATAAGAGGAATCTCTAAAGAAAATGCTAAAGCTTTAGCAAAAGCTACACCTACTAATAAAGATCCTTGTAATCCAGCTCCATATGTAACAGCAATACAATCAATTTCATTTAAAGATATATTAGCTTCTTCAAGTGCTTTCTTTAAAACTATATCAATATTCTGTACATGATTTCTTGAAGCTATTTCTGGAACAACTCCACCAAATTGTTGATGAATAAAAATTTGAGATGAAATCTGATTAGCCAATACTTTATTTCCACGTATTATTCCAATAGCAGTATCATCACAACTTGATTCAATACCTAAGATGCAAATATCTTCTTTATCTCTTAATTTTTGTAATTTTTCATGTGCTATTGTGTAATAATCAGTGTTCATATATTTATTATCTTCTTATTTACTTTTCTTTAAATATTCTGTTATAAAATCCTGTATATTGCCATCCATTACAGAATTAACATCTGTCATTTCAAAATCAGTTCTGTGATCTTTAACTAAAGTATATGGACAAAAAACATAACTACGTATTTGACTTCCCCATTCAATCTTTTTAAGCTCGCCTTTTAAGTTTTGTTCCTTTTCCATTCTTTCTCTTTCTTCTAATTCAGTTAGCTTACTAATAAGCATTTTCATAGCTGTTTCTCTATTCTGAATTTGACTTCTTTCATTTTGACATTGAACAACTATTCCTGTTTTTAAATGGGTTATTCTAACAGCACTATCAGTTTTATTAATATGCTGTCCACCAGCACCACCTGATCTATATGTATCAACTCTAATATCTTCTGGATTAATAACTATATTTATATTTTCAGTTACTTCAGGCATTACTTCTACACTTGCAAAAGATGTATGTCTTCTTTTATTTGCATCAAATGGACTAATTCTAACTAATCTATGAACTCCCATCTCTGCTTTTAAATAACCATATGCGTAATCGCCCTCAACTAAAAATGTAATACTTTTTATACCTGCATCATCACCATCTAATTTATCCAATACATTAATTTTATATTTTCTAATATC
>JAIKVY010000087.1 GCA_024685275.1 Clostridia bacterium | reverse complement strand
AGTAACTACATTAACTAAGAAAATGAGTGAAAGCCTAACTCAATACCTAATTGAACATGATATAAAAGCAACATATATGCATAGTGAAATAAAATCTCTTGAAAGAATTGAAATAATCAATCAATTAAGAAGAGGTGAAACAGATGTTATTGTAGGTATTAACCTACTTAGAGAAGGTCTTGATATCCCAGAAGTAATGCTAGTAGTTATATTAGACGCAGATAAAGAAGGATTTTTAAGATCAAGATCATCAATTATTCAAACTGTTGGTAGAGCTGCAAGAAATAAAGATGCTAGAGTAATTCTATATGCTGATGTAATTACAGATAGTATTAAACAAGCAATGGAAGAAACAGAAAGAAGAAGGACATATCAGTTAGCATATAACAAAGAGCACAACATAACTCCAAAAACAATAGTGAAAGATATTAAGAATTCTATTATAGTAACAGAAAAAGTAGAAAACAAAGAGAAGAAGAACCTATCTGAAAAAGAAATATATTCAGAGATTGATAGATTAAAAGCAATGATGACACTAGCTTCAAGTAAATTAGACTTTGAAACATGTATAACATTACGCGATCAAATTAATGAATTAAAATCATTTCTTAAAACAAAAAGTAAAAGAAAATAAAAGTCAAAAATAAATTATTTTTGTAAGTAAACTTCAATAAATCGACATAAATACCAATATAAAATTAGCAAAGTAAAGATATTAAAGTATAATTAAAGTAATAAGTATAATATATACTTAGAAAGGAAAAACGATATGGAATATAGAATTAAAAGATTAGTATTTTTTGCTTTTGTTATATTAATTCTTCCAATATTAGTTTCTTGTGGAGGAACTAATAATTCTAATAATAGGTCAGGTAGTGGAAGTGGCGGCAGCGGAAATAATGAACCACAAACAACAAAGCAAACATTAACTGAAGATATGGTATATATTTTTAGCAATAATATTGATTATACTGGAAGACCAATCAATGCCATATCATACATAAAACTAAATGATGAAATAATAGATCTTAGCGAATTTGATATCACATACCAAAACAATGTAGAAATTGGAAGAAATAAAGCTAGTGTAACGGTTACAGCTAAAAGCTCAAATAAAAAGCTAAAAGGGTCAGTTACAAAATATTTCTCAATTGTTAATAGGACTGATCAAGTTATATCTACTCTAGAACAAATCAATCAAAAATTTGACGCTGGATATGTAAATGTAGTTTTGGAAAGTAATGCCACATTAACTATACAAGAAAATGAATCACTAATAATATTTGATGGTTGTTCACTAGAAATTCCACAATCATCAATGCTGATTAACTATGGTTCAATAGAAACTGCTCTAGAACAAGGAAGTAATGGCGGGTCAATAGAAAATAAAGGTACAATTGTCAATTACGAAACAGGAACAATAACTATTAACGCTAGATTCTTCAATAGAGGAAGTGTATATAATAATGGAACATTTTTAAATAATGGAAATGCTGGAAACTTTGCAAGCTTTTATACAATCCCAGGAAAAGAAGTAGAATTTACTTGGAATAATTCTAGAGAAGGTATTGTAAGAAAAGATGCAAGTTCAAGTAATGATGACTTTATTTTTTGCTATTTAGATAACTCTACAATTAAACATTTTGAGAAAAATGATGCTGGTAAATTCATTGTACCATATAAAGAAGGATACTATTTTATAGTTAAAACAAGTGATAATGGTTTAGATTCTAAATATTATTCAATAGATGAGTATGATGGTATTGGTACATATGAAATCAATTTAGATTTTAGTACAAGCCAAATGAGTAACGCATATTATGGTAGTACTAAATTAGAATATGAAGTTATAAGAAGTGAAATAACAGTTAGCACATTTGAGGAATTTAAAGAAGCAGTTACAAACGATAACTATTCTAAATACACATATGATGGTAGAACAAATTTAGTAATATCAGAAAATGTAGTGATTCCTGCTAATAAAGTGTTTGAAAATACTTCTGGAAATAATATAGTTGTTAACGCAAGCATTACATTAAATAACAAAGGGATTATTGACAATTCATCAGCAAACATTGTTATAAACGGAACTTTAGAAAATGAAAACCAAATAGAAGCAGAAGGATTATCAGCTCAAACTGGTAGTAATATAGTAAATAGCGGAACAATTACTTTAGATAACTCAGGTAACCAAATAAAAGGTTCGTTATCTAATGCTGTTGAAGGAACAATATCATTTAGTAAAGATACTAATTTATATGATTCACAAATTACCAATTTAGGAACGATTATTAACAACGGAAAAATTCATATTAATAACAAAGAAGAAAACAATTTTGTTAATACTGGTTCAATAACCAATAATGGAGAAATGTATATATACCAAACAATACAGAATATTCAAGGAAATGAAGCGATTATTAAAAAGGATATTTCAACATTAGCAACACTTAAATATGATTCATATGATTATGACGGACAAGCACACCCAGCTGAAGTTTTAATAGAAGGTGAAAGTTTTGGTTGGATTACAAAACAATATGATAGAGAAAATCTAATTAACGCTGGTTCCATAAATGCAACCATTACAGTAACAAATGATTATACACAGTACTATGGCCAAGCTACTTTAAGCTACGTTATTAACAAAGTAGAAAAAGTAATTAGCTCAAATGATTCATTTTCAACAACTGTTAGTAATACCAATTATAGTAGTTTTGTTTTAGGAAGAAATGTTGAAATAAATAGCGGCACATCAATTACAATAAATGCTCCATTAGATTTAGCAGGTTATGCATTAAAACTAAGATATGGAACGCAATTAATAATAAATGCAGATGTTACAGCACCAGCTTTACTTGAAGCGAATAAAACTGATACTTTCTTTACAAACCTAATGCTTTTTGATAATTCAAAACTGATAATTGATAAACATACATTGAATAATGAAGGTAATATATATTTAGAAGCAGGAGCCAATTCTAAATTAGATATAGATACGGTTACAGGAAATGGAAATATTTACGCTGATGGTAATACAGTATTTAGAGTAGATATTGATTCAAATGAGAATTCTGTTTTTGTAAGAACAAATATCGATTCATTAACTACTGAAAATCTATATTTAGCATATACCGAAATAACATACAATGCACAAATACAAAATCCAGATGTATATATTTTTGATGGAAATAATTTAGTTTCAAACTATGGCTTAATTAAGACATATCCATCATCAGTAACAAGAGGAGAATATGAAGTAAATATTGCTGTTGAAAATACTTACTTTGATTCTTTATATTACGGCTCAACAAAGAAACAATATTCAATAGTTCCCAATTCATTAGCAATTAATAAATCGAATTTCACACAAGAAGTATTTAATATTTCAATGTATGATAGATATTATTTAACCGAAAACATAGATGGAGTTTTTGATATAACAATTCCAAGTGGTGTAGTTATTGATTTGGGAGAATATAGATTAACTAAATTAAACTCAAATTATCCATATTCAACACTAACATTAGAAGATAACGTAGAGTTTAATGTTGCGATATCAACTAAGCAAGAATTCGATGTATATAAGTACATTGCGACAAAAATAACATTAAGTGGAGATATATCTAATTCATTAGAAATTGATTTTAGTGATACAGTAGATACATCTAATTCATTAATTCTTCAACATGTTCATGGATATAATCCATACAATTTAACAATTGATCTGAATGGATATAGTATAACGGGTGATACAAAAGAGGGATTATTAATAAATAATACAGTTAGCGAAACAACCAAAGTAAATGGTAATGATTTTGATAAAGTTAAATTAAGTATAATAAATTCTAGTGATAATATGAGCAATATAACAACAGCGAATGGAAATACATATTATTCACTTTATGTTACATCAATAGGAGATAAACATTTATCTTTTGATATTAATGGAAAAGTTAATACGTTAGGGAACAATAATATAAAGATATATGGAATTAATTTTGGTGATGTATCTAACTCAAAGACAAATAATACTTATTTTAATTCAAATTATGTAGATTATTCACAGATTAAACAAACAGTATTTAATGTAGCAACTGTAAATGGGGTATTGGTAACGGTTAAAAATTCAAAAATAATAAATACTGAATCAGGTTGGGGAGTTCAAATATATGGCGGTGTTAGCAATAAGACACACTTATTTGAAAATTGTGTAATTAGTTCATATTATGCTGCAGTAATTGCTGAAGCAAATCGAGAAGGAATAAA
>JAIKVY010000078.1 GCA_024685275.1 Clostridia bacterium | reverse complement strand
GTTTCACCTCTTCTTAATTGATTGATTATTTCAATTCTTTCAAGAGATTTTATTTCACTATGCATATATGTTGCTTTTATATCATGTTCAATTAGGTATTGAGTTAGGCTTTCACTCATTTTCTTAGTTAATGTAGTTACTAAAACCCTTCCACCTAATTCAATAGTTTTATTTATTTCTCCAACTAAATCATCTATTTGTCCTTCAATTTTTCTTATCTCAATTTCTGGATCAACTAAACCTGTTGGACGTAATAACTGTTCAACAACTTGCCCTTGCTCTTGCATTTCATATGGCCCAGGAGTTGCGCTAACACAAATTAATTGAGAATACCTATTACTAAACTCTTCAAAATTTAGTGGTCTATTATCAAATGCTGCTTCCAACCTAAATCCAAAATCAACAAGGCTTTTCTTTCTTGAAATATCTCCAGCATACATAGCACGTAACTGTGGAATAGTTATATGTGATTCATCTATCATAAGAAGAAAATCATCTGGGAAATAATCTATTAATGTAAATGGTGGTTCTCCTTCTTTTCTTCCATCAAAGTATCTAGAATAATTTTCAATCCCTGAACAAAAACCAATTTCTCTGATCATTTCAACATCATATGAAACTCGCTCTCTTAACCTTTGTGCTTCAATTAGTTTGTTTTGAGAAATGAAACGTTGTTCTTCTATATATGCATCTTTCATGATTTGCTCTAATGCTTGATCTTTAATTTCTTCATCAATTACATAATGGGATGCTGGGAAAATAGAAACATGGTTTAATCTATTAATTAAATCACCAGTAACATAATTGAATTCATATATATCTTCTATTTCATCTCCAAAGAATACTATTCTAATAGGTAATTCTGATGTATTACTTGGAAAGATATCAACAGTTTCTCCATTAACTCTAAATGTACTTCTCTCAAATTCATATTCGCATCTTGTGTATTGAATAGAAACCAGTTTATCAAGCAAATCTTCTATTGGAATTTCCATACCTGGACGAAGAGATATCATTTGCTTAAAATATTCTTTTGGGGCACCTAACCCGTATATACAAGATACCGAAGCGACAACTATTACATCTCGTCTTTCTCCTAAAGAAGATGTGGCTGAGTGTCTTAATTTATCTATTTCATCATTTGTGTTTGTTTCTTTTTCTACATATGTATCTGTTGAAGGAATATATGCTTCAGGGCGATAATAGTCATAGTATGAAACGAAAAATTCTACTCTATTATTTGGGAAAAATTCTTTAAATTCGTTACATAACTGAGCTGCTAAAGTTTTGTTATGTGCAATAACTAGAGTCGGTCTATTCATTCTAGCAATAACATTTGCCATGGTAAATGTTTTACCAGAACCTGTTACACCTAATAATACTTGCGTTCTTAAACCATCTTCAAGACCTTCACATAACTTAGTTATAGCTTGTTCTTGGTCACCACAAGGTTTATAGCTACTAACTAGCTCAAACTTATCTTTACCCATGATTAAATTAACCCTTTGTAATCAAATCGAGAATTGATTTTATTGAGAATGAGAATATTGCTAAGATAACTGTTATCGCAATTCTAAACGCTAATTTTCTTCTAGCTACTTGTCTATCTCTTAAATAACTAATTCCATTATCTTTTAATGTAATTACATACATTATATCGCCATTTGTTTTTCTAGCTTTATCGTATTCAAAATAATTATCAAGAACCAATTGGTTCATAACATCTTCTAGATCATTTTTTCTAAAATCTACTGTATATGGTATTTTTGTTAATAATTCGAATGGAGTAACTAAGCACTTCCCTTCATTAGAAGAGCTTGCTATTTCATATACTACATCCATTAACTTTCTTTCTTTTTGTGTTAATACCATTTTTATCCTACTTTAATTTACCTAGCAATACTAATACAGGAATCAATGCTCCAAAGAATGCTGCTAAAAATGAAACAATAGCAGATATAACGATGTGCTTTTTATAATTGTTTGTTATTCTTTTTTCAAATTCTTCATCAATTACTGTTCCTGCTGTTTTATTAATAGTATTTTCTTCTGTGACTTGATTATTATTAGTTACATAATTATTCGTATTGTTATTAACAAATTCATTTCTCGATATTTCAAGTTGTTTTTTTCTGTTTCCTTCTAAAATATCTTCATATTCAAGAATTGCTTTTTCTTTTGCAACTAAACAATATACTTCTTCATCACTATATCTAAGTGACATATATCCATTTACTTGAAAAGAATTTATTGCTGTTTCATAATCAGCTTTTGAAATGGTTTCAGGAAGCATTGTTTCAAGTTCTTTTCTTGTTATAACAACATACTCACCACTTTTAAGGTGTGGCATTAATGCTTCAAATACAATTCTTGATTTTCCTGATACCATTTTATTTCCTTTTAAAATACATATATTTTAATAGATTTATTGCAAAAAGCAATTAAATAACTAGTTTACTATTTAATTTTTTCATAAACTCTTTATCAATTTTTAATACTTTTCTATCATATGTTAATAATCCATTACATTCATCTTCTACATCGCTAACTTCTGTATATACAGTTGCAGATAATCCTTTTGTGTGGATTAATTTAGCAAGCTTTGTAAACAATTTTTCAATAGCTTCAGCATATTTTTCTTTGTCATAATATTTTCTATATCCAAAGAATTTATCTGTATTAAACATATGTCCATCGACCTTTAAGCTATATCCACCAAATTCTGTTAATGCTATTGGTCTTTCATCATTTTCATCAAATTTAGGGAAGAAGAAAGGTGTAAAGTAAATGTGGAAACTATTAACGTCTCCATACCCTTGGTCATGCCAACCACTAGCGTGATCGATAATTCTAGTTGGGTCAAGATTTCTATAAAAATCACATGCTTTAACTGCATCAAATTGTCCCCAACCTTCATTAAATGGAACATATAATGACAAACTAACTGTGTTATATAATTGATTAATTAATCTTTCAGAATCTATATAATACTCTTTTCTTCCGTTTTCATCGTCTCTTGAAAAATATTTATAATGACTTTCTCCATCACTAGCAAAGAATCTCTTTGTATTAAATGCTAGATTTAATGCTGGTTTTACCATAATTGGATTACTTCCATATATTCCA
This sequence comes from Clostridia bacterium, assembly GCA_024685275.1. Lineage (GTDB taxonomy): Bacteria > Bacillota > Clostridia > Christensenellales > DTU072 > CAG-1782. The sequence goes on along the minus strand of JAIKVY010000078.1, from coordinate 9,957 downwards.
CCACCATTTATCATATCTTGCCATACAAGCATTCCTATTCTATCACAATGATAATACCATCTTAAAGGTTCAATCTTTATATGTTTTCTCAACATATTAAAGCCCATATCTTTCATTGTTTGAATATCGTATATCATTGCTTCATCAGAAGGAGGTGTAAGCATACCATCTGACCAATATCCTTGATCTAATAAACCATTATTAAAATATGGTTTGTTATTAAGCATCATTCTTGAAACCCCGTTCTCATCTTTTCCAATAGAAAATTTTCTCATACCAAAATATGATTGGATCGTTTCTGATAAGCAACTAATTTCAAGTCCATATAAATATGGATTTTCTGGTGACCAAAGAGTAGCACCTTTCATTGATATTTCTAAATGATTTGTTTTTGTTGAATATGTGGTTATGTTTTCTCCATTGCTATCTTTAACTGTAGCTGTTACTTCTTCAACATCATTATTAAAATCAACATCAATCATGACAATTTCTTTATCAATATCAGGTGTGATTTTAATCCCTTTGATATAATTATTTGGAACTTGCTCTATCCATACTGGTTGCCAAATCCCTGATTGTGGAGTATACCAAATTCCACCACGTTTGCTTGATTGTTTTCCTCTTGCTTGTGTTCCAGTGTCTGATGGATCTGTTACTATTACTTCAAGTGAATTGTTACCTTCTACTAAAAAATCAGTTATATCAAAACTGAATGCAAAAAATCCACCAGTATGAGTTCCTACTGTTTTTCCGTTTATTTTTACTATACAGCTATAATCAACTGCGCCAAAATGAAGAATTGTTCTGTCGTTTTCTTTCTTATATTCAAAATCTCTTTGATAATAAAGAATATCTTCAGGTGTTACAATTTTCTCTACTCCAGATAGAATACATTCTGGACTAAATGGAACCAAAATTTTTCCTTGATACTCTTTTATAAGTTCATTCTTTTTAGCAATCGCATATCTCCAAACGCCATTTAAGCATTGATAACTATCTCTAACTAATTGAGGTCTAGGATACTCTGATAAAGGACAATTTTTATCAATTTTTTCACCGAATGGGGTTAACAATTTTTCCATATTTTTTATCTCCTTCTTAATATTATTATTAACTACGAACTATTCCATTTTTAATTCTTTCAGGTATATCTGAAAGCAAAGCATATCCTGCTGTTAACACATTATTGCTATCTCTAATTTCGTTTTGTGGACATATTGCTCTATGTGTTTCAAGAGCTTCTGAGGCAACATATATAATCAACATATGCTTTGTACTTGAGTTATATACTGAGTTAGGCGTTGCATATTGATAGAACTGATCATCTCCTGTTGCTGATGTTTCATTACTTACATTTTTAGCTGGAATAATAACGTGTTTTAATTTTGCGCAACCAGAGAATAATGCTGTTCTTAATTGTGCAATATTTTCAGGTAAATAAATCCAATCAAGATTTGAACATCCTTGGAAAGCACTTCCGCCAATTACATCTCTCCAATCTTTCTCGTTATCTATCAATTCATACTCATATTTGTATTGTTGTATTGTTTGTGTACTTCCATTAAATGCACTTGTAATAGGACAATTTCTTAAATCGACTTCAAGCAAATCTTTACAATTTCTAAATGCATTTTCACCAATAACCATTAATCCTGTTCCACCTTCAAATTCTGTTATACCAGAACCAAAGAATGCAAAATCACCAACATATTGAATATTGTTAATATCTTCATATTCAATCTTAGTTAATGCATAACAACCATTAAATGCATCATGTTCAATTTTCGTATAATTCTTTGGAATATACACGTATTCAACACATGTTGGCAAAGCAAACATTGCTATTTCAATTAATGGAGCATAATTAGCTTGAGATAAACCTAAATCTGAAGTTTCAGGTAAAACAATCTTTTTAGATCTTGAGCCCCAATAAACTAATGAATAACCAATAACTGGATTTGAATTGGTATTTCCATTATTTGCATATATTTCTTGATATGCTATTGTTACTTCTTCAGTTGTTCCCTCGTATGTATTTTCGTACTTAATTAAGTAATTCTTATTATGTACAAATACTGAACTATTAAATGCAGATGTATTTGAAGAAGTTGAACCAGCATGTAATTCTTTTCCATGTTTAAGTTCTTCTTTGAATGAATTTAAAATTGCTCCTTGACAGAATATTCTAACTGGTGAAGAGTATGTACTCTTTTCATTGTCTGATGGAGATTCAGATGCTTCTCCAGCTTCGCCAGTAGCATACAAGAAATCTGCTTGATAGTGTCCAATAACAACTTCTAAGTCTGTTTTGCCATCCATATTTTCACCAGCTTTAAATCCAACTGGTGGAGTAGCTAAGTTATCAAATATGATACATTTTAATCTATCGCATCCTCTAAATACACCTGAACCATATTTGTTAAAATACAATCCTGCAATTGTAACTGAATCGATATTTACAAGATTACCAAAACATGATGAGTGTAAAACTCTAAGTTTACTATCTTCTGGTCTAGCATTCTCTGTTCCACCGAATGTTAAGCTTTCAACACTTCTATTTTCATAGAATGCCCAATAATCAACTTCTTCAAGTGTTGTTGGTAATTCTAATAATCTAATATTTTGTTGATAGAAGAATGCGTATCTTCCAATATATTTTAAACCTTCATTGAAAATAGCTGTGCTAATTTTCTTTGAATCCCCTTCCCAAGAGAATAAATCAAAACATCTATCTGGAATAATATTTAAAGCATTCTCTTTATCAGCATCTTTTTGGAATTCAACAGATTCAATTAGTGTACCTTTTGCAAAAAGGTTAGCACCTATTAAATTTTCATCATAATGGAAATCTGTATATCCAGAACTAGATTCTAATGCTTTACCTGTATTTTCATCTATTTGTCCAGAGAAATAACAATCTGGTTCAAAAATGATTTGTGAAAAACCTGTATTAAAGAAACATTTATATCCTAAGAATTTCCATGTGCTTCTTATAATAAGTTTTGGTTCACCACCACCACTAGTTGCTCCATTTCTACAAAATCTCCATCCAGAATCTCTAAATGCAAAATTACCTAAATATTCTATTGAATTTGGAAGTGTAAATGGAGAAGTTGCTCCAAGTACTTTAGTATTTTCAAAAGCATAATCTCCAATACCTTTTAATCTTGAACCAGCATTAAACGTCATATCAGTTAACTTTGTACATCCTTGGAAAGCAGCATATCCAATTTCTTCAATATATTTTCCTATTTCCGTTGCTCTTGTAATTGTATTAAAATCTTTGAACGCCGCATCTGCAATTTTTATAACAGGATATTCTGAATATGTTACAGACACTGTATATTTAGGAACATCATTATCTAAATATTCAGTTGTATATGATCTTTCTTCAATAACTATTGTATCTGGGATATTAAGAGTTGGACTCTTTGTTTCAGGATTTTCATCGTTATATGGTTTGTTTGTAACAATGACACCAGATCTAAATGTTTGTGTTTGTTCTGCTCCACTTGAACTTGTATAAGTATGTGTAATTGGAGTTGAAAGATTATCAACAATCTTTAAATTATACATTCTGACATAATGAGCATATAACGTGATATCAGACCAAAAATAGAACTTATCTTCTGCTGTTACTAAATCTCCACCACCATTTGGTTTTGTGTACCAACCAGCGAAAATCCATCCACCAGCTTTAGTCGGAACTTGTTGTTGGCCTTCTCCTTTAAAATCTGGGCTTGTTAAAATACCATTTAAATCAGTGTTGTAATAAACTGTTTGACTTGTTACAGATTCTATTGTTGTTCCACTATTTTGTGAAGCAATTCTTAAATCAGTATTTTGTTGATCTAATGTTAATTTAAATTGTGGTCTTATTGATACTGTTATAGACTTTACAATATTTTCATCTTTTGCCCATTGCATTTTCTTGGTTGATGAACCAGCTATATACATTACTGTACCTACTTGATATGTGATATCTTCAGTATTTGCAGTATCTTCAACTTTCATTTCGATGTATGTTTCTTCATCTGTTGATTTCCCAGAAACGAAATCTTTTGATGTGTATTTATTACCCTTTATACTTACACTACTAATTTCATATTTTGAAGGATTTTTATATTTAATGATAAGATAATACCCTTCACCATCATCTAAACATAAATTACATTTTGTAACTGCATTGTGTAAATATTCTTTAGATGATAAATAATCCATCTTTGTTTTTTCTGCTCTAATTGAAATAATCGTAGGTGCTGAAGAATCATCTGTATTTTGGTTCCCACCAAACAGCCCACAGGATGTAAAAATTAATACTCCCAAAAGTAACGAAACAATCGTAATAAATAAAACAATTCTCTTTTTCATTTTTACCCCTATCTTCTCCTTACAACTATAATTATAAATGCTGCTAGTAATAATGCTCCAGCTACGCCACCAATGATGAACCAGTAATATGTTTTAAACTCTTTTACTTTTGGCCCCTCTTGTTCAGCTTGTTCAGTTTGAACAGTATAGTTTGCAAAGAACAATATATCATTAAATGTCTTATCTCTAATTTCAATTTTAACGTTTTCTGTGTTTGGTTCTAATTGATATGAATCAGTTACTAAAACATCATTAACGTACAATGAATATTTATCTTTATATTCATTTGGCAATGAAATTATCGCCCCAGCATTTGATATTCTTATACTTGATGAATTTTCATTAATTGTAAGTCCCTCAATGCTAAGAATATTATAATCTATTGACGGTTCTTTGTCACTATCTGACTCTTGTTCTTTTTTACTAAAATTATATACACATCTATATACTTCTTCTCCGACATAATCTATGCTAAACACCACATTTTTCTCTGCATCATTTATCACAAATCTTTGTCCTGATACTCCATTCTTTTTCAGCAATAATCTACTAGCAAATACTTCATTAAATATTTCTTTATTAAGTTCAACTACAAAATTTGTTACTATAACGATATCATTTAATCTAACACTCTCATCAACAAACTCATATTCGCCTGAATAAAGCAAAGCATTATCAGTTATTTCATATGAAATGATTCGTTTATTAAACTCTACTTCATTGTAATTTTTACTATCTGCTGGAGTAAATTTAGCAACATACGTGTTATCACCAAGTAGCAAATTATATGTTTGTGTGTATGTATAAATGCCACTTAATTGTGTATTGTTTATTTTGGCTACAGCTCCTATTGAACTTGCTGAAAGTTGAACATCAGATTTAAATAATGTATATTCATCCTCACATGTAACAACAGGTGTTGCTTTTAAAATCGTAATTGTTGCTCTTAAAATAGTTGTTCTGCCTGATGGATATGTTACATTAGCAACCACATTATATATTCCAGCATTTATTACTCCATTACCTTCATATACAATGCTTGCCCCTGCTTCAACTTCTTCGTTTACATAAATTGATTTTTTCGTTCCATCATATACAAATGTTCTATTTTGTAGTGAATAATCTCTATATGGTTCAAGAACCGTAATTGTACCTTTTTCAAGTAAATATACATCATAGTTTTTGAAAGTTAATGTTCCATCTAATTCATGAACACTTCCTGCTGTTGATGATGCTTTGTTATATGTTGTAATTGGTACAAAATTAAATCCATACAATGATGTAAGAGTTTTACCCTCATCAGTCCCTTGTAATTTAGAATTGCCTATCAAAGAAAATGTTGGATTAAAATCTTCTTTTTGTCTTACATTTATGTCATTGATTTTTACATTTATAGTGTATTTACTAACAACAAGAGTAAATGTCGATTCTTGTTCGTTGAGTTTATAATTTAAATTTCCGCTTATAGAAGCAATAATAGTGTATGTTCCAACGTCTTTAATATTTGTTTTAGCTGCTGAAATATATATATTTTTTGTTACTGTAACTGATTCTGCATCACTTAATTGTGCATATCCATCTAAAAGAACAATTAATTCATTATTTCTTTCAGCTCCGTTATATATCATTGATCCAGATGTAGAATCTAATTGTTGATTTCCAATTTTCCAATAAACATCCAAAGCTTTTTTAGTAATAGTTATCGTAAATGAGCCATTAAGCGACACATTAAAATTCCCTGTTTTTATTATACAATCACTATCTACTAGATATTCTCCAATATTGTAAGTGCTTAACCCATCCAAACTGTAACTGCAATTAAGTGTAAATTGAACGACATAATTAACATTGTTCGTTTCTTCACAATTAATTGTTCTTCTGAAAATAAAGTTATCTAGTGTATATAACCCATCTAACATAATTGATGAGCCATATACAAATGAAAAATCATCAAATGCATCTATAGTAATTGCTTTGGGACTAATAGTTATCGTTGTTTCTGCATTTGAAATAATATAGTTAGCATTTTGTGAAGTTGCAGTAACAATATATTCGCCAACGCTAGTTATATATGAAAGTGAGGAACCTGATGTGTATGAGTATGTAAATCTAATACTGCTTTCTAATATTGCACCATATAACCCTTGTGCATATTCTATTCCTGTAATTTCGATTACAATGTGTTCAGCTGTATATTCATATTCATCTTCAATATTAACAATAATATTTTGTGGTTTTACTTCCATTAAAACATTTGCTGAACATCCATTTCTATTTGTTTCACTTGGGAAAGTGAATATTATTCTATATGTTCCAACTTGAGTAATAGAATTAACAGGAGTTGATTGTTGGGTTGAAATAACTTTTTCAGCTGTTAATACAATTTTAGATTCATCATCAATATTATTTGAGGCGTGTGTATAATATGCCTTATCGAAATAATCAATCTCGCTATCTAGTTGTGAATTTAAAGAATATGTGTATTCATATTTTATTTCATTAAAAGTTATGCTAGTATTCAATTTTGTTATTTGAACACTGCATTCATATGTCGTTGATTTATATTTCATATTTTCTATTGTTTCTGGCTTTGGAGTAACAACAGCTCTAACATAATACGTTGATGCATTTAATATTTCACTAGATTCTATTACGTCTCTAACTGAATTATAGTATGTATATTCAATTGTATAAAAATCACTGCTAAAATATGTTATTTGTCTAGTAACAACATTTCCACTATATGGAACAACCAAATTTTTAAAGTCAGTATTTTCAGATTCATTGTTTTTATATAACACCGTTAAACTTTCTTTTTCAATAGTTAAAACTCCGTTTACTCCGTTGATGTTATAGTTACTTAATGTTCCACTAATATTTGGAACAATTGAATATTCTCCAGAATATAGAATTTCTTCATTATCAACGTGTCCATCAATAGAAAATGTTATTGTTAATCCACTAACTAAATTTGAATCTTGGCCCAATGGTTCTGATGTTGAATATCCCCAAAGTGATAATAACTGATATATTGTTTTTCCATACGAATAACTAGCTGAATTAGCTGTAATTGTAAATGTTGCTTTGGTTATAGAATACTCAACTTCCTTTTCAATTGAAACATAGTTGCTTGATCCAATTGTAAATGTTGCTATATAATCTCCAACATCTTTATTTATAGTATTTGAACTGCTTGATATTTCTAATTCTTGATTTGTGAAAACTAAACTAATTTCTCGATTTAGACCATTATATGTAATTGGATTTTCATCAAATACTTCTCCATCTAAATAAACAGCTATATCTTCTTGATTTATGTTTGCTTTTCCTACAATAATTTTTCCAGTGCTTGATGAAGTGATATTATAATTTGCCAAAACTAACCCTGAATAGTTAAATGTTAAATTATATTCTCCAACTACCGAATTAATTGTATACGTAGTTACATATCTTGATTCAATATTATCTATCCCACTTTCTTCACATATTGTATAAAAATCTTTTAATGCATCATCACCAACAAAGGATGTAGCTGTTATATTTCCTCTTGGATAAGAAAAACCTTCTTTATACTTGGTATTAATATTCCCGATAGTTAAAGTTATATTCTTTTTTGAAACAGTTATTGTTCTATTTACTGAATTAGGTGAGTTATATAGGTTGCTTGTTAAAGAAATAGTTTGAGTATAATTACCAGAATTTTTCATTGTCGCATTTATTGAATAATTAATAATAAAGCCAGCATCTATAAATGTTTGTAAATTATTATTTCCACTAGCTACATTAATTTCGTTTGGAATAATGTTATCTCCAGTATATTCAACTGAATATGCATTAAAGTCACTTCCTAAAGATAAATTAGTTGGGAATGTTCCTTTAATTAATGTGATACTTGTCGAATATGAAAAATTAAAATAATAATCAGAAACAATACTAATGTTCAATGTATATGTTCCTAATTGAGTTAGCGTAAGTTCATTATACTCTTCAGCATCTAATAACCAAGAATAAGTAACAACTAAATCTTCTTCATTTACATTATCAAAATCAATAACACCGCTCTGTAAATCAACTAATGTTTCTTCAAACATACCGTCATAATATTCTTCTGATATTACATTACTCAACGTATCGCATGATAATAGATTATCAATTTCTGTCCTTAAAACACCTATTGTTTTTAATCTAGGATATTCATATGGTTCCAAAACATAGAACCCAAATGTATCTAATAATGGTGATTCAGAAATGTTTTCATATGATAAATCATCAAAATATGTTATATCATTACCATTTATGCTTTTCCCTGAATAAGTAACTTCCTGTATAGTGAATCCATTGTTTATATATACAAAACAATTTGTATTATTATTACCAACACTAAATGTTGTGCATCCACCTAAATCTAAACATTTATCAACTATTCCATTGTTCGTTGTTTTTACGATACAACAACTTGCTTGAATTCTATTTTCGATATTTGATATAGTTCCATTGTTTTCATCACAAATAATACTATTCGATGGAGCATTTGAAAAACTTACACTTTCTTCAAAAATAATTTTATCAATAACAGAATTTGCATTTGTTGTTTCACAAATAATGTAGTCAGCATCATTTGCCCCAGAATAAAGAATCTTTAAATTTTTGATACTACCACTTAATGAATCAAATAATTGTCCATCTAAATTTACTAAATGATAAAATGCACCATCTATATTTACCTTACAATCAATGCTATTTAAACCAAGCGTATAATCATATGCTAATTGAGAGTTAACAAAAATATCATTTATAAAAATAATATATACATCAGCATTGTTGTAATTTGTTAAAACATGCTTTAATTCGTTTGCATCTTTTATTAAATATGGAAAATCTTCAGTCCCATCACCTAAATATGTTTTATTTACAGATGGTAATATAGTCGTATCTGCTGCTAATTCTGTTGATGGATCTGTTCCAAAACCACTCAAAATAGTCAATCCAGTTGAATCAATATTTACATTATCAGAAAAAATAGTTGTTGAATTATTATCATTGTATAGAACATAACCATTTGCTACTATTTCTATGTTTGGTAAATAGTTTTGGTTATGCATTACAAAGAAGTTAAGTTCTTCATCAAAATCATACAAGCTTATATTTGCGTCAAGATTAATTGATATCTGTGTTTGATTAGCATAATCAAGATAACAAATTAGTGATTCTAATCTCATCAAATCTTTAATGCTACTAATAGTAGAATAATTAATTCCTAAAGGAATCGGATATATTCCAGTAAATATATTATATCCATTACTATCAACTAAAGGAGCATTACCACCTAAATCAGAACTATTAATTGATGATAAACTCAAATGAGTTCCATCAAAAGAAGAATCATTGTAAATTTGTCCATCAATATTAATAATTAAATCTGAATAACTAGTTACATCTATTTCATCATCAAATGTGTAATGGTCAGTTGTCCATGTTCTGTAGAAATAAACATCTGTAGAATATGTGTTTGTATTTAAAATATCAACGACAAATACATTCGTATTAACCAATCCTGTTGTAAAACTATTTTGAACATTAAGTGGA
>JAIKVY010000036.1 GCA_024685275.1 Clostridia bacterium | reverse complement strand
ACTTTTGTAAAATTACCTTGATGTTTAAAAAACACTTTTAAAAAATCAAATTCTTTTGGGGACAAATTAAAACTTGAATTACCATTAGGCATCTCAAAATCTCCCTTGATCTCAATACCACAATTACGGCATTTTAACATTGATAAATACATGTCAGCCCCACAAGCAGGACATTTGTCAAAAAATTTCGTTAACATAATAATAATTACCTCCTTTATGAAATAATTATTACATACATTTTTTATTATGTCAATAGATTTTTTAACTTATTTGAAATATGTTATAAAATTTTTATTACATTTATTTTTTATTAATCAATACATCGTTAAGAAATTCTATTCTTCTATTTACAGCATCTATGGTTACTTTAGCATCTTTATTGCCATCATAGGCATGAAATGTACCTTTAGTATCATTTAAAACTAGGTTTTTAACTTTTCCTTCTAATCCTTTATATAACGCCATTCCTTCATCATGAAGACAATCAAATTCTGTTAATTCTATAAATACGTTTTGAACTTTATATAAATCAAGTTTTAATAGTGGAGATTTATATTCTTGTCCTTGTAAATAGTATTTCCACATCTTTTTATTCGCTTTGGAATTCCACATTGTTGTATCGGTGTATTTTTTCATTGAATCTGAATTTTGTAAGTTATCGACTACTGGATAAATAAGCAATAAACATTTTGGTTCTTTTTGATTTTCTTCAAGTATTTTAAAATATACATCGTTAGCAAGTGATCCACCTGCTGAATCGCCACAAATAACTATGTTATCAGTATCAATATTAAGTTCTTCTGCACAAAAATTGAGATATTTATATACTTCAAAACACTCATTTATTGCAATTGGATATGGCGCCCATGGAGAAATGTCATAATCAACACCAATTACTCGCATATTACATCTAAGAGCATATTCTTGTTCTAGCATATATTGAACAAATGCTTCTCTAAAAATAAAGCCGCCGCCGTGTAAATAAAACATAACTGGAGTTTTTTTGTTTTCTAAGCCAATTGGAGTAACTATATGATATTTGATATTTCCTAATTTTTTGAATTCAACTTTTACTTTTTTCTTATCAAATCCTTTTGGTAATAAGTATGCAAAGAAAGAGCAAAAAGCTATAATAAACTTATTAATTGGTGCATTAAAATTTCTGAAATGCTTGAGTTCTTTATCTATGTTATACTTTCCCATTTCTTGACCTTAAATAAACTAACTCTTGCCTTCTATTGTCTTTACAACAAATCGTGATGCTATTGCACCAAATGAATTTCCTATTGTCGCAAGAAGTATTGCGATGAAAGAAGCTAAGAAAGCCGTTCCAAAACTATTAGCTAAAGCAAAATAAAACATATCAGCAATACAGTGCTCCATTCCTGTTATTACAAATAAAGCTACACATATTACTAAGCCACCAACTTTAACTACCCAATTTTTGCTCTTTTTGAAAATATCTACTGCCAAGAATACCATTATTCCACAGAAGAATGAATAAATTATCATTCTTAAAGCTGTTTGTCCTACTTCGTTATCTAGCGCAATTATCTTATTCATAGCTACATTAGGTGCAGTATCAAAAAGAATTCCATCTGTTGCTATTCCTGTTACTCTAAGTAAATATCCAAAGCCTACTGCTCCGATTATATTTCCTATGTACATAATAAGGAGAGAAAGACAGTAATCAAACTTATTATCAATCACGTATCCTATTCTTCCCGTGTATAAATGGAGCCCAAAGAAACATACTGTAAATAGCCCAATGCTAAATAAGAATCCACCAAGGAATTTTAAACCTAGATCAACCATTAATAGATTTAAAAATCCGCCAAATCCAATAGCAATCCCAGCTAAAATTCCTAATAACAAATTGTCTAAATATTTAATTTTTGTAGTAATCGTAAACATATATCTATTATACCAACCTTCCGCTATAAATAAAATAGCCAAATTTTAATTATCAATTGATTTTTTAGTTATTTTTCTAAATATTTACCTTGATAAATATCTTTTTCTTTTAATTTGTGATTAATATAATTAAGCACCATCTTTTTGTTTGTCGACCACATAGGAGCAAGCAAATCTTCTTTGTTTCCATCTCCAGTTATCCTATATATAACAACATTTTTAGGTAAATTAGCAATACAATGACAAACAATATTGGCATATTCATCAAGTTCTAATGTCTTTATTTGATTAGATAAATACATTTCAGCTAGTCTTGTATTCTTTAATATGTGTAATAACTGGAGTTTAATCCCATCTGTTTTGGCGCCTACGTATTTCACTGTATTAATCATATCTTCTGTTGTTTCACCAGGTAAACCTAAAATAACATGGGTAATTACATTAATTCCAATATTGTGTAACTTATCTACTGCTTCATTATATTGATCTAATTGGTATCCTCTATTGATAAATTTTGCTACTTCTTCATTTATCGTTTGTAGCCCTAGCTCAACATATATTGGTTTTATTTTGTTTGCTTTATTTAATTCTTCAAGATATTCATTTGGAAGACAATCAGGCCTTGTTGCAATATTGATGGCTATAATGGAATCATCATTTAATGGTAATTCTAGATATTTATGAAAAACTTCTATTGGCATATATGTAGATGTAAAACTTTGGAAATATGCTATGAATTTAGTTTTATCATCTATCTTTTCTTTTATTCTTTGCTTTGCAGTTTCTATCGTTTTTTTAAAATTGCTTTCTATATCTTGTGCAAAATCCCCGCTACCTTTGCTTGAACAAAAGATGCAGCCACCTATACCTACTTTTCCGTCTCTATTAGGACAAGTATATCCAACATTAAGTGCTAGTTTATATACCTTGCAATTGAATTTTTCTTTAAAGTAATCGCTTGTAGATAAATATCTATTACTCATTCTTATTTGTTTTTCTTTTCAGCTTTTTCCTTTGATCTCTTATCATTAATCTCTTTCATTTCTTTTTCTGTGATAAGTTTACAATTGTTTTCATCGGCCCAAGCAACACAACCCTTTAAGACTAATGGTAAAAATACTCTTGGAACATTTACTAACATCTTCAAAGCATCATCAGTAAATTTTACATCAGTTTGTAATCTTTCTGCAGCATATCTAACACTAGAAACTGATGTTTCTCTCATTGGTAACAACTCTGGTACAGGTTTTTTAAATCTTGAACACCAAAAGTTTTTACTATCTCTATATCCATAATCAACTGGAACTCTCGGAAATCCATTTTTAGTTACTCCATCAACTATGGTGTTGTAGTATTTTTCTTTTAACATTATCTTATCAATTCTTAAAATAAAATGAGCACCAAATTTAGAAGTAATACCATTAAAATCATGATATGGTGGTTCATATCCTGTTAAAAATCCTGCCTTATCTTCGCTTGCATTATCTAGATTATCCATCCATGTGCATTCAACTACTTGGAAAGCTTGGCTAACAATTTTAGGGAATTTTTCATCTTTATTCTCTTGAGCCATTAAACCATCTTCTAAATTGAAAATTGTTCCTTTCATTTTTTCTTCAGTAGTATCTCCTGGCCAGCCCATTCTAACTGCTTCTTTAAATAGTTTCTTGTCATCTGGTATAAAGTTAATTGAACACTTTTTTCTCTTTAATATATTTTGAGCAGTATTACTTGAATTACGACATTCAAGAATAAAAGCATAATAATCTTTACCTGCTATATAATATGGGGCTAGTAATGAATATGGCCCTAAATTTGTTTCTCCATTATCAGCAATTGTTCCTACCATAACAACTGGCATTGGAAAAAATAACGAAGTTTGATAAAAGTTATCTTTAGGTGTTAAATTTTTAAATTCTGACATTTTTACATTTCTCCTTTTGTAATCTATTCTGCATCTTTACCTACAAACTCAACTTCTTGAGTTGTTTCTGT
>JAIKVY010000011.1 GCA_024685275.1 Clostridia bacterium | reverse complement strand
TTTCAACGCCAGCAAGTAGGGTGATGCTTTCTATATTACAACCTTGTATAATGCCCTCTCCTATTGTTTTTGCTGCTATATTTAATTCTTCTAATGATGTGCAGTTTTTAAAGGCATTTGTATCTACAATTGTTGCTGTATTTGGAATTGTTACTTTTTCAAGTTTCACACAATTTGCAAACGCATTTTGACCAATTCTTGTTATATTTTCAATGCTTATAGTTTTCAATTTAACACAATTATAAAATGCGTTTTGAGAAATACTTACTTCGCCTAATATAGTTACTTGTTCTAAGTTTTGTAAGCCATAAAAAGCTGATTGATTCATTTGAGCTTCGTTAATTGTTACTTTTTTCAAGTTTTCTTGTTCCCAGAATTCATCTTGTCTAATAATCCCATGATCAATATATATTTCTTCTAGGTTTTTAAAACTACCAATCCATTTTAGATATGGGATTGTTTCAGATTGTGAATTCGGTTCTTCTTCTGAACATACAAATGGCGTTGAAAGTTTCTTTAAATTTGTGCAACCATTAAATAGGCCTGCTTGAATAGATGTATATGTGTTAGGGATAACAACGCTATTTATGTTTGTTTTACCTCTAAAATTGTAACTAGTATTGTTATCAAACTGAATTCCTTGAACTAGTGTATTATTATATGTTTCTGGTAATACTATTGTCTCATCATGACCTTTATATGCATTAACTAAATACTTTCCATTGTTGTATTTAAATTCAAATCCTGGAGTTCCTTGGTATGTTCCAGCATATATCTTTATTGTTTTTGTTTCTTTATTGATATAACTATTATTTATATTTATTATTCCTTCAATTTTTTCTACTCCCAATGCTGCAATTGAATTATTGTAATACCAACCACCAAATACTTCTCCTTCTTCTGTTTGATATACTGGTTGAGTTTCAATTGGATTTTCTACATCAAAATGTATTGTTATATAAGGGGTATCGCTTTTATTAACATAATAAATAGCTGAATATTGAATAGGAGTGTAAATTGCTCTGATTGTTAAATCGACTTTTTTTGTTGTATTTACTGTATATTCTTCCCAAACTCCGTTGTAATTATCTTTTGTTGGAACGCTTGGTACTGTAATTTGCGTCGTTCCGACATCATATTGTTGAGATGATATTTCTCTATCATCAGCAATAAACGTAACTCTAAATTTTTCTTTTTCTGTATTTTTGTTTTCATTTCCTTTACTTGGTGAATTATTATTATTTCCACCACAAGCAAACAAACATATGGCCATTAAAATAACAAATAACATTGTTATTACAATATTTAATCTTGATTTTTTCATTTGGACTCCATTGCTATTAATTAGCAAACATTTTAATAAATTCTTTTTCTGGTTTGGTTATTTCTCCATCAACTGTACTTAAAACTGTACCTAATTTACATATACTTATCCTTACAATTTCAGGTGATGTTTCTGTTAACATGTATATCAATTCTTTTGTATCATCAATTTGCATATTTTGAAGAAAATCTTGAATCTTTAAAAAATCTAATTCTTTTTCAAAGATATCTTGAATATACTTAAATTCATCTTGAGTTAATTTCCCATCTGCACCTAAAAATGCACATAAAAGTTTCATAAATATATAATCATTTTCTGCTCTAACTTCATATATTGTATTGAAATATTTAACTATTTCTTTTGCATACATTTTTCCTTCAGTTACTTTTTCTTCATAACTTTTCTTTAATGCTTGACTATATAATTCATTTATATCCATTTGTATATTCTCCTTACAATTGTTATTGCTAATTAAATTATACACCATATTTTCTTTTATATATAGATACTAATTGGTGAATTAATAAAAAAACACACTATTAAATACCATATGTTGATATACAATAGTGTGTCTTGATTATATAAAACAAATAAAAATTATTATACGTTCAAAGTTTTTGATAAAAAGTCTTTTAATCTTGGGCTCTTTGGATTAGAGAAGAATTCATCTGGTGGACCTTCCTCTTCTATCTTACCATCTGCAGTAAATAGAATTCTTGTAGCAATTTCTTTTGCAAAGCCCATTTCGTGTGTAACTATTATCATAGTCATACCTTCTTCTGCAATTTGTTTAATAAGGTCTAAAACTTCTCCAACCATTTCTGGATCAAGAGCTGATGTTGGTTCATCGAAAAGCATTACCTTTGGATTCATTGCTAAAGCTCTAACAATGGCGATACGTTGCTTTTGTCCACCTGATAAAGTTGATGGATAAGCATTAGCTTTATCTTCAAGACCAATCCTTTTTAAAAGTCTCATTGCATTTTCTTCTGCAGCTTTCTTTATCTCTTTTGTATTTTTGTATTTTGTTTCAATATACTCTTTAGGAACTGGATATTTTGTTCTATCAATAACTCTTTCAGCATTTTCAATTTTTGTAATTATTTGTAACTTTTTCTTAGTTAATTTTTTGTCATATGTTACATACTCTTTTCCTGCTTTATTAATTACTTTCTTGGTTTTTATCCATTCTTCTTCAACT
>JAIKVY010000252.1 GCA_024685275.1 Clostridia bacterium | reverse complement strand
TAGATGAGGTGGTAAAACTGCTTTAAGTGCTTCAATATTACTATCAAAATATCCTTTATATTTTTCGTTAAGCTCTGTTACTTTATTTAGTTTTCTCATTAAATTTCCTGATAAATATTGTTCTGAAGTTTCCCAACCTTTATAAAAACAATTATCCCAATATTCAGGATTTTGGAATATAACGCCTTTCAATTGCTTAACCACTTCCCTACAACCGAATCCAGTTACTTTGGAAATAAATTCAATATCTACTTTTCCTCGTGTATATATACTTTTAACTAAAGCATCTGAAATGCTATTAACATGAATATCTTTTATTTCTTCATCAGAATCATATGGATTTTTCCAATCTAAAGGTAATTCCATTGAAGTTATTTCTTTAATTTGTTTTTTCTCTTTTTCTTTTTGTTCTTGAATAAATTTTGATGCTTCATCATATTGTTTAATATATGAATCATTTTTTTCTTGTTTTTGCATCTTTTTACTATTAGCTAATTGTTCAGCCAATTGTTTTAACCATTCATCTGGCGATAAATTATCAAATTGATCCATGCTTGACCTCCACTAATTAGACTCTTATTTCGTTACACAAAAGACAAATAACTCTTATTTGCAAATTTACTATTGGTTTTATATTGAAAAATTAAACCCCAACACACACATCAAATAGGGTATATATCTATATAACCTATTTTCGAAATAATTATTAAAATTTCCTAAAATAATTAATTACTTATTATATTTTTTTCTTGCTTCTTCAATTATAGTTTTGATTTCTTCTCTTAATTCTACTGGTTTTAGAATTTCGACAACATCTAAAAATTGTAATGCCCACACTTTCATAGCCAATTGACTAGATTTTAAAGTAACATGTATTATATCTTCACTTCCCATATATTTTTTAAATTCAACATCTTTTCCAAACCAATCAATTATTTGATCAACAATTTTTGAATTAGCTAAAAACTCAATTTCTATTGCCTTATCAGAAAACATATATGGCTTTGTTGTTGTTAGTTCTCTATAATCAATTCCTTTTTCAATTCCTTTAATCTTCTTAAGTGAAGTTGATTTACTATTCAACTCTTTTACATTAGTCATATGATCTAATCTATGAAATGATAAATCTTTATGCTTTTCTGAGTATCCAATTAAGAAATATCTTTGATTATGTAAAACTGTTAAAATCGGTGTCATTGTTTGTTCAGAAGTTTTATGTAATTTTTTATCTACTCCATATTTATTATATTCGTACTTTATTTGTTTTTTTTCACTGATTGCTCTATCAATGATTCCCATGTTATAAAACAACTTATTATTATCAGTTTTTTCAACCTCATTAATAGATTTTATTGTTTTCTCTACATTATCTTGAAAATACTTACTAGATAGTTTACTAATTCTATCTATTAAATCTTTTGATTGACTCGTTGTTATATACCTACTAAACAAAATACTATCAATTATCATTTGTAATTCAGTATCTTCAAAATCTCTTGCAGCTAAATATGCCCCCTTTCTTGTTGTTTCAATATCTATACCAGCTTCTTTAAGTAAAGAAATATTTCTTGCTATAGCCTTTCTTTCAATTGTAATCCCGTACAATGACTCTAAATAATTTGATATATCCTCCTGAGTTAATAAATGATAACAATCACTATGTTCTCTTAATATTTGCCATATCCTTATTAATGCTAATTTTTTAGTCTCCGTAGTATACATAATTCCCCCAAGAGTTAATATTTATTATAACATTTTTGATTGTACCATATTTGGAACAATATAAAAAGACTCATTTAAATAAACGATTTATTTCTTAATAATTTTTCATTTTATATAAATAATTAATATAATATTGATATATTCATTTTTTTATGTATTATTATATTATTATCAAAAAAGGCCCAAATATGAGAAAATTAACTATAAAATTATTAGTCATTATATTATTACTTTCATGCGTTTTTATATTATTCTCTTGTAAAAACATTAGTAATAATCATATTTCAATAAATTCATCTAATCAAGAACAAAGCCAAAGGCTAAAATATCTAGTTTTAGGCGACTCAATTGCTGAAGCGATTGCTGGACCAAGCCCACTATCAGAAAGAGATTATTATGGATATTGTAGTGTAATTGGTAAAATTAATAATTTTGAATATCATAATAGGTCAGTTAGTGGTGCTGTTGTTTCTGATTTATACGAAGACATTTCAACCAATAAAGATACTGATGGATATATGCTTTATACTTTACTCAAATCTTCTGACATTATCCAAATATCTATAATGGGAAATGATCTTATGAATAACAGCGACTATATATTACAGAATATCCCAGAATATGGGTACACAAAATATAACGAATTGGTTGAGTATGTATATAGTAAAATAGATGAAATAGTAATTCATCTAAAAGAACTTAACCCTAATGCTGTTATTCTAATGCAAACATTATATAATCCATATGTAGAAAATTCAGAAATATTCCCTAATTGGTTAAAAGATTATTTATATGAAAATGCTCAAATTGACATGATTGAAGAAGTTGATAAATTAATATACAATGCAAATCATGATATATTTTATAAATATCTAGAAAATAATCCTGGAGCGTTTGAAATTGTAGATGTATATCAACAGTTTAAAGATAGAGCTAGCCAAGTTGGAAATAATAGACTTATTTATTTTGATACCATTCACCCTTCTAATGAAGGTCATGCAAATATTATTACAGCAACTCAAAATGTTTTAGATAAGTTAGGATTATCTGATTCAAATGCAATATCAAATTATAAAGAAATGAAAATAGAACAGCTTAATCGTTTGTTTAGTGATACAACAGTAAATATAACAAATTGTATTTCTCAAATTAATTCAAGTAATTCTATTGATACAATTAATACTGCTTACTTTAATTCTACAAATAACGTAAAGCCAAAATATAAAGCAAAGGTAGGTGAATAAAATGAAATTATTTAATAAAATAATTATTCTAATTGTAATCCTATCTATGTTTTTAACAGTATTAACTGGCTGCTTCTTTACATCAAATACAAACACATCATCTAATAACAAAAAGAAGTCAGAAAAAAAGATTGAAGATGATAATTCTAAAGATACAGACAACAATCAAAACGAAGAGGAACAAAAAAATAATGATGATATTGTAGTTTCAATTTCCAATAGAAACTGGTTTGATGAGGATAGAACCTATTTATTAACCGAATTAAATATCTCTTTATGGGGACTTGATTTTATAACCACATTAATTGACAAAGATAAAACATGTGCAACATTCAGTAAAGATGGCTTTTTTGAATTAAAAGCATATATTGATAAAACTCTTCTTGCTGCTTTAAAATTGGCTGCTGTTGCTGCAAGTGCAGGAAAAGAAGTAAATTCATCTATGTTTGAAGATATAGATTTTAAAAATTTTAACTTGTCTAATTATGTTGAGGACTATTCTGAAATAATTAATACTCTTTTACCGAGTGAAAATATATACGACTTTAAAAATTTACTATATAGACTCTATGAGGATTTTGGATTATCTATTGAAGGAATAAATAAAGATAGCCAAACATTATTAGAGTTTTTGCAAAATGTTAAAGATAACCCTAGTGATGTTAATCTTTTAAAACTCATAGTAAATATTACCAATGATACATATATTTCACTCAAATTACCATACAATCTTTTTGATTTACAATCAGTAAATGAAGATATTATCAAAGCTATTTATATTGGCGATTTTGACTCTCCTACCGATGATCCATATATTATAATTACAAGATTATTTGATGATGAAACAAATACTGAATCAATTAAAATTATTAATAAAGTTATTCGTCTAAATATTCTTT
>JAIKVY010000251.1 GCA_024685275.1 Clostridia bacterium | reverse complement strand
TATTATAATTATACATAATATATGTACCATATTTAGGACATAAAAAATTTTAAAAAAAACAAGTTTACAATAATCATATTTGATTTTTCAAAATAGGTTTAATATACTACAAATATAGTAGTATAAATAAATGGAGAAACTAGATTATGGATAAATCAAACGTTATAGAATTTATATCAAAACAAAAAACAGCATTTATTGGATCTGTAAATGAAGATGGATTTCCGGTAATTAGAGCTATGCTCGCTCCAAGAAAGATTGACAATAATGATATCTATTTTACAACGAATACTTCTTCAAATAAAATAAAGCAATTTACTGAAAACGACAAATCATGCTTATATTTTTATAAGCGTGGTTTGTTTAAGTATCAGGGTGTTTGTATTACTGGTAAAATGGAAGTATGTCTTGATCAAAATACAAAAAATGAAATTTGGAGAACTGGAGATAAAATCTACTACAAACAAGGAGTAACAGATCCAGATTACTGCGTTCTTAAATTTACATGTATTTCAGCTGAATATTATTGTGATTTAAAAAAAGAGACTGTTTCATTTTAGGTTAATCAGTTATAAAATAAATAACGAGGGAAAATGCTGGATAAAAAAGATAGAATTTATTATGAATTAATAATACGTAGTATATATTTAGTTCTTGCTGTGGTTTCATTTTTATCTACACTCGGTTTCTGGAATATATGGACCGGAACTGGTGGTGGATTTAATGTTTATTTTTTCTATAATTATTTTGATTGGACGTTAATTATGTCCATAGTAGCAACCTCAGCAGCTTTAATTGAAGATATAAAAATATTAAAGAGTGGAAACATCAGTTTTACAAAGAAATTCCCATTATTAAAATTCTGTACTTTCAGTGGTATGATTTTTGGCCTTATACTAGGTGCATTTGTTGTTGATAGGATTGGTTCACTAAGATTAACAGATTCAACAGCATTTGGTAGTATTTATCCAGCCATAGCAACAAAAGGATATTGGTTAGATTTTTCGCTATTATCATCAATGTGTATTTGTCCATCTTTATATATCGTAATGTACATATTATTTGAAGAAAAAGGTACAACGCGTCCAGTGTATGCCAACCTAGGAATAGTTCCACCAACATTGTTTTATTTAACAGTTAAGATATTTGGTATAATCATGAAATCAGTATATGGTGGAGTAGATAACCTTATCGCAGCAGGTAAATATGGTGTAGCTTTCCCATATTTCTTCTACGATGATTTAACATTTTCAGGTTGGTGGTGGATAATCCTATGGCCATCAATATTCGGTGTAATATTAGTTACGATTAATCGTAGTTCATACATTATTTCAAGATTAAAACGCAACGAAAATGGAAAAGTGTGTGTAGATAAGACACCATATAATGAAGATGAATCAACAGATATGTTACATCCATTAGTAGTTAAAATAAGACAAAGAAAAGCAAATAAGAATAAAAATAAATAAATTTCCAAAACAATATTTAAATCAATATTTCGACCAATCAGGGAATCGAGTCCCAGATAAGTCGCAAAAATATGCCCAAAATCTTCGACCAATCAGGGAGTCAGGTGCTATAATGGTTGACAATTTTAATAAATAGTGTATAATAATCTCAAAGGAAGTGAGTAATTATGTATATAACAAGAAATATAGAAAAAACGATAATAGATACATCTAAACAATTTGCGTGTATAACTATGTATGGGGCACGTCAGGTTGGAAAATCCACAATGATTAAGAAATTATTTGGGGATAAATTTGCATATGTTACATTTGATGATTTTAATGCAAGAGGGTTAGCAAAAAGAAATCCAAAGATGTTTCTTGAAACATATGAATATCCAATAATAATAGATGAAGTTCAAAAAGTTCCTGAGATTCTAGATGAAATCAAGATTATTATTGATAACAAAAAATATGAATGGTTGAATAGTGGAAAAGCTAGTGAACTATTATTTATTTTGACAGGATCTAATCAATTTGAATTGCAAGATAAGATAGTTGAATCATTAGCTGGGCGAACAGCAATATTTAACTTATCATCGTTATCACTTATTGAGCAAAATCCAAAAGTAACAAAAGGATTTTTTAATCCAGATTTAAACGTGTTAAAGCAAAAACAGAAAGAAAATGGAATAAAGTATTACACAAGAAAAGAAATATTTGAATATATTTTTAGAGGCGGAATGCCAGAATATGTTTCAAACTCTATTGATAGGAATGAGTTCTTTTCTTCATATTTAAGTACATATATTGAAAAGGATGTAAAATCAATAATAAATGCTGATAGTGAATATATTTTTTTACAATTTATTTCATATGTAGCTTTTAAAACGGGATGTCAGGTTAATTATGATGATATATCAAGAAATATAGGTATTGATGTTAAAACTGTGAAAAAATGGTTATCAATCCTAAAGACTTCTGGGATTATTACAATAATTGAACCGTATTTAAAGAATAGATCCAATAGAGTAATAAAGACCCCGAAGTTATATTTTATGGATACAGGTTTGTGTTCATATCTATGTAGGTGGAATGATGCAAAACAATTAGAAGAATCTCAAATGGCTGGTGCTTTTTATGAAACATATGTTATTTCAGAAATAATTAAAAGCTTTTATAATGATGGTATTGATCCATTTTTGGTGCCAAATTATAAACCATATTATTATAGAGATAAAGACGGGAATGAGGTAGATTTAATAATTGAATCAATAGATGGAATCTATCCAATTGAAATAAAGAAAGGAATCAATCCAGTAAGTTTTAATAAAATATTCAACTATCTAAAAAAATATGATATTAATGTTTTAACAGGTCTAGTAATTGATTCTTGCGAAAGAATTATGCCAATTAATGAAGAAGTATATTATTGTCCAATTCCTTTAATAGGATTATAGAAAAACAATCAAATATATTTTTATTTCTGTATAATCTCAAGACGCTCAAAAAGAAGTATGTCCTCAATTTGGGACATAAAGATTTTTCTAAAAAAAACTTATAAAAAAAGGCACTAGTTATGCTATTTCTTCTGGATTATTCGTAAATAAATATCTAGAAATTAATAAATGCAAGATAAACAGTACTAGTTGTTGGTATCTTCGTAATGACTCTAAATTTAGTAAATTCGGATATGGTTGTTGTGTTGAGTATGATGGTCATATTTCTGATTGTGCATATTTTAATATTCTAGGATTTGGAATTGCGCCAGTAATTAAAATAAAGCATTGACATATCTAATTTAAGCGCTTATAATCATTTTACGAGAAAAAATCTCGCAAAATGCATATTAATACCCGAATTTAACATATTAATATAATAAGGAGTGTCTATGTTAGTACAATTTTCAGTAGAAAATTTTCAAAGTATAAAAAATAGAGTTGTTCTTGATATGAGAAAAGTAAACATCAATGAACATAGTGAAACGCTGATTGAAGAAGAGTATCTTCCAGTATCTGTATTGTATGGTCCAAATGGTGGAGGAAAATCGACAATTCTTCGTGCTATGAGTTCGGTTTTTTCTATTATTACTACACCACTTAAGATTGTATCAAACAATCCAATGAAAATGTCAACGATTCCAACATTTACACCTATTCCATTTATGTTAGATAAAGAATCACGAGAAAAACCAACTGTTTTTGAAATTGTAATAAAGATAGGTGCTATGCAATATAGATTATGTATGGAGTTATTAAAAGGTGCAATTATTTATGAGAGTTTGCAAGAAAAAGGTGAAAGAGGGAAACCATCGTTATTATATAAAAGAGAAAACAATAAAGTTTTAATTGGAGAAAAACTAAAGGGAATACCAGTAAAAGATATGATAATTGCAAGCAATATTCCTGCGATATCATCTCTAACATTGATATATAATATTTCTCCATTTAAAGAAATTGCTGAATGTGTTTTAAATTGGTCAGCTATAGATTACAGCCAACCAGCAATAGAAGAATATATCAAAGGTGCTGTTTCGTTATCAGATAGGGATGATAATCTAAAGCAATCAATGAAAAAAATGTTGAATTATCTAAATTTAGGGATAGATGACTTTGAATTAGAGTTTGCTGATGAAACGAAGAGCAGTTTTCGTGTGAAAACGTTTCATAAAATGCCAGATGATACATATAATCTTCTTCTTACAATGGAATCAATGGGTACGCAAAAGATATTTAATCTAATGCCATTTATTGTTATGAGCTTAAGATCTGGTGGGGTATTGGTTGTGGATGAATTAGATGCAAAGATTCACCCTAAGATGTTAGAAAGGATCGTTGGATTATTCACTGACAAAGAAAATAATCCCAATGGAGCTCAACTAATCTTCACTTCACATGATTTATCAACTATGAAATCAGAAGTATTTAGAAGAGATGAAATTTGGTTTGCTGCAAAGGATGAAGAGGAAAGTACTTTACTATATTCCCTTGCTGATTTAAAGGGATTAGATGGAGAAAAGATTCGTTCGGATGCATCTTATAGTAAGCAATATCTTGCAGGCCGTTATGGAGCAGATCCATACTTCAATGCTTTCAAAAATTGGGAGGATTGTAGTGGAAAAACGAAATAGAGAAAAGTGGAATTACGGAGAACGTAAAAGTAGAGATATTCCTATTGCAGTAAATAATCTTGTCGTTTGTTGTGGAGAGCAAACAGAGTACAATTATTTTTCGAAAGCAGGAGATTGCATTAAAGGGAATTATTCATCAATTACTGGTATTAATTTTGAGATTGTTGTAGATGCTGTAGATCCATTGAATATGGCAAAAACGTTGAGGAAAGATTTGATAAATCAAAACAACAAGGACATCAGTATCATCAAGTTTGGGTTGTATTTGATAAAGATGATTTTAAAAAGGATAATTTTGATAATGCGGTAAGCTTAATTAATAATCTTAATGAAACACATAAGAATGAAGAAGTTACTTTTCATGCATTGTGGTCGAATGAGTGTATTGAACTATGGTTTGTATTACATTTTATTTATTTAACATCTAATATTCCACGTTCAGACTACATAAATAAATTGACAGATTTATTGGGAGAAAAATATCAGAAAAATGATGAGAATTTGTTTGATAAATTAAAATTGAAAAATGATGCTATAAAATATGCTAAAAAGTTGATAATAGCAAATGAAGGCAAAACTCCATCGAATAGTGCTCCTGCAACAAAGGTATACGAGTTTTTTGAAATGTATAAAAACTATATAAAATAATCTTTAGATAATAAATTAATGGTCCATATTTACCAATATTTAATAAAGTGCTAGAATGAAAGAAAAGGACAAGGAGGTTTCATTATGCATTTTATTTTCTTTGGACCAAGTAGTGGTGATGCTGCTGAAAGAGTAAGACAAGCATATACTCATTTAAGAACGACAGACAATTTTAATTGGACGTTTATCTTTATTTTAGCAGTTGTTTTTTATGTCTATTGGACTGAAATAAAAAATAAGAACTATGATGCTATTATAGCAGGTATTGCTCTATATTCAGTTCATTGGTTTTATGAAATCATGAACGCAATTATTGGGCATGCAACAGGTTATCCATTATGGTGTGTATCTGGACAAAGTACAACATTTATTTTGCTAATAGGTGTATGTTGGGAACTATCAATGATGTTTTCTATTGCAGGTATTATTTCATATAAGATGCTTGGTGATAATCCAGACAAAATTCTATTCCAAAAAGGTAAATTTAAAATCTCAATGCGTCTAGTTGGTGCAATAGGAATGGCTTTATTATTTGCCCTAATTGAATCATTCTTAGCTGGAACAGAAAATGGATCATTTATTTGGGTGTACAATTGGTGGGGAGTTCTTCCAGTCTTTATTACCACATATGTACCATTCTTTTTAGCTGCAAACTATGTACCAAAGATGAAGCCAACAGCAAAGAAAATCTTTTTATTTACATTAGTAGGAATAAATATTCTTTTACTTGCTATATTAATACCATTAGGGATTATTTAAAATTAAATCAAAAAAAACTAATTATTTAAGCAAACTACATATAACAAATAAATATGTAGTTTGTTTTTTTAGTAATAGCAATTCAAATGGATAAGTTATATTCTAACAACCAATTTCTTTTCTGATAGATATCTTAAAAGAAGTGCCATAAGAATTGCATATAGAATCATTCCTAAAGCGTATAAAATAATCTGGATTACTCCTTTCATTGGTAAATAACTAATTAAAGCATTGATACATATTCCATACGTAAATGTTAATGCAAAGTGAAGACAATAAGCAGTAAGTGAATTTTTACCTAAAATGGTTAATACTGGAAACTTAAAATTAACTCCAGGCAATTCTAACAAATCGAATATTAAATAAACAGTGTAGCAAAATACAAATGAAAATAGTACATATGTAATAGTTACAGTTTCTTTACTTGGTAATATAACATCATATATAAATGCAGAAGAGATAAATAAAGGAATTGTGAAGATTAGTAACAATACTTTATTATCTTTTAAAGACAAAACTACATCTGCTAATATGAATAAGATAGCATAGCCAAGAGCTCCAATTATTCCACCATGAGTAAATAAGAATGCTTTTTCTGGCAGAATAAGGCATAGACAAAAATATACAATAATAAAGGCATATGTAAATACGCATTTAATACTAATTTCTTTATCTACTATAAATGTAGCAATAAGCATACCAATACCAATTGAAGTAAGAGCTCCCCAACTACCAGTATATGTTGATGTATTAGCCAAAGCTAAAATCACTTCAATAATATTAACGACGACAATGCATATTCCAAGACTAATTAAACCATAATGGAATATTTTTTTAGTTATATTTTTAAATTTTGGCTTAAATAAAGAGAATGCAATAAGTAAAATAGAAAGAATCATGAAAGCGAAAAACACAATCCCAATTGGATTACTAAAATCAAAAAGTAATAAACTACCAACGCCAAGAATTTTTAATGAATGAACAAGATTTTTTCTTCTAGTTTTTACACTGCCAATTTTTAAACAACTGCTTTTAGTAGAGTAGTGGAAAGCCAAACCTGATGCAAAAACAAAAAGAGGGGCAATGATATCATAGAAACCATAGCCAGTAATTAGTTGCCAAGAAAGAGATAAATCATGCGTAGATAACTGAACAAAGAAATCAGTATCTGTAAACATTTTAGCTGCACCAAACATTAACATTAATGCAATAGCAAATCCACGAAATCTATCAAGGGAATTAACTCTATCTACTTTTATTTCAGGTAATGAATATATATCTTCTTCAACCATAAATATATTATATAAGTGACATAATAACATGGTCAATATTGATTGTATTGCGATGCTACTCTTATATCGATTTTATGCAAATTTCAAGGATTCCACTATCCGATTTTATGCATTTTTCACTCAATCGACTATCCGATTTTATGCATAATATATTAATTTTGAACGAATAACAGTGGTTAGAAAGGATTATAACTTTCTAAGTTTTCTATTTTGTTGATAATCTATAACGTTTTCTAAATCTTTTAATAAAAATGGTTTTCCATGAGCTGGATATAACCATTTAGCATCTTGAGTTATTAAATACTTCCAAGATTCTATTAACTTATCGTTATCTTCAATCCACATAGGAGAATGCTTTGTTGATAATATTCCATTCATACATATATCTCCACAAAAGATAATATCTTTATATCTAACACATAAATCATTGCTAGTATGGCCATGAAGCAAGAATAATTCTATTCCATATTCTTTTAAAGGTTGCTGAGAGTAATCAATTCGATTTTCATATACAACTGGTTCAAAGCATTGAGTATATTTTCTAAAAGCAACAGATATTTTACTAGTAAAATTTAAAAACCAATTTGGATTATATATATCTTCTACATTAGCCCCAGAAGCAAAGCGTTCTTTATCATCAAATACACAAATAAGAGTTGCTCCAGTTAATGTTAATAACTTTTGTAAAAATCCAACATGATCAGCATGAACGTGTGTAACAACTATATATTTGATTTTACTTAATTCAATATTATTCTTTTCAGCAGCTTTAATAAAAGCATTATATTCATTAGGATATCCTGTATCTAAAACACAATAATCATCTCCACAAGGAAGTAAATATACATTCATAAAGGGTTTCTTAAAATTAATAATCTTTTCCATATTTTTCTCCAAAGTTTGTATATATTTTTATATTAACAAAAAAGAATATAAATATAAATATTTTTTAAAATATATTTGTGTGATATACTTTAGAATAGGTAAAGATGAAGAGAGTTTTATTAATAGGTTTATTAACACTGGTTATAATAGCAATACTAATAGCTATTAATGTTGGACTAATACATATGCGTTCAAAAAAATATAATTTAATATCATTAAGACCTAGTAATATACCCCAAAAGCAAGAAGCGGTAGAGGATGATCATGTTCAATTAACAGATATAAAGATGCACTATGTTAAATACGGCAGCGGAGAACAACCAATAATATTAATACATGGAAATGGCGGTAGTTGTGATTCACTAAAAGAACTTGCTCAATACTTAGCTAATGATTATTCAGTATATTGTTTAGATAGTCGTTGCCAAGGGAAAAGTTCAGATCCAGGCGTAATAACATATGATTTGATGTCTAAAGATGTGTATGAATTTATTTCTTTAAAATTATCAGTTAAACCATTTGTATTAGGGCATAGTGATGGTGGAATAGTTGCGTTATCTCTTGCATCAAATTATCCTGATTCAATAAAAGCAGTAATGTCTTGTGGAGCTAATTCTCATCCAAGTAAATTCAAATTTTATTTTACATGGGGAGTTAAAATAATGAATAAGATTAGGTATGATAAACTAAATGATTTAATGTTAGAACTCCCAAATTTTACACCAGAATTTTTAGCAAAAATCAAAGTTCCAACTTACATAGTAGCAGCGGAGTTTGATATAATGCCATTATCGGATTCAGTGTATATACATAAGAATATAGAATCTAGCAAGATTGCTATAATTAAATGGGCAACCCATTCAAGTTACATATCCAAAAATGGCTCTAAAATCTACATGCTAGCAAAACCTTGGTTTGATGAGAATATTTAAAAGTTAAATTATTGCTAAATTATAAATTTTTGATACAAACTCATAAAATATGAACACATAAGAAGCATGATTTGCAAAAAATGTGCAAATATGGCGTCTTAGCTTGACAAAATGGCGCCAACTTATTATCATATACTATATAATCATTGAAAAATAGGTGAGGAAAAATGTTAGTAAATTTTAGATTTAAAAATTGTAGGTCTTTTTTTAGTGAGAATGAATTGAATATGCAAGCTGTTAAAGACAGTGAATTTAGTGAATTAAACACATTCAAAACCCCAGATTCAGTTATGCCAAAAGGTGATGATGAATTAATAAAATCAGCAATCATTTTTGGTGCAAACGCATCAGGGAAATCTAATGTTATAAAGGCTATTTCATACATGAAAAATGTAATACTATACTCTGCGTCACAAATGCCTATAGTTCAAAATAATGAGTATTTTTCATTTTTCAAAAATGCTAACAAAGAAGAAAGTTTGTATGAGGTAGAGTTTATACAGAATAATATTTATTATCGATATGGTTTTACAATTTGTGAAGGGAAAATTAAGAGAGAGTGGCTAGATAAAAGAGTTGAAAGAATAAAAAATATATTTAAGAGAGAAGAGAACAATATAGAAATAGTTGGTTTAGATAAACAAGCGACTAAGTTAATAAATATAGGACAATATTCACTTTTCTTGTCTGTAGGTAACAATTTTAATATAGATATAAAAGATTCGTTAACAGATGTATTAACATGGTTTAGTCATTTATATATTGTGTTTGAAAATCAAGCAAATAGCTTGGATATATATACTTTAGAAAATGGGAAATATCTTAATCAAGCATTGGATATATTAAAACAAGCTGATATTGGGATAACAAAAATGGAAGTAAAAAAAGATAAAATAGCAAATATGAATGATTTTAATGATGTGATGAAATTAAATGCTCAGATGCAGATTAATCCAACATTTGCAAGTGGACAAATAAAGCAAGAAGAAAGTAATTTATTTAACATTGATATGAAAACATCTTTTAATGTGTATGACGAGAAGAAAAATAATACAGTAGGGCACAAAGTAATTGAATTATTTAAGGATGTTGGTTTTCATTCTGAAGGGACAATTAGATTATTATGTTATTTAGGTTGGATTTTGGTGGCATTAGATAAAGGTTATGTTATTTTTATTGATGAAATAGACTCAAAACTACATTTTTTAGTTGCTGATTATTTACAAAGGATTTTTAATTCAATTAATAAAAACCCAAATAATGCTCAATTAATATGTACGGCGCATAACACTTTATTAATGGATGAGGATTTAAGAAGAGATCAAATATATTTTACTACTAAAGATGAATATGGTGAAAGTAAACTATTTCCTTTAACAGATTTTAAAAATGTTAGAAAATCTGATTTATTTAGCAAAAAGTATTTAGCAGGTTTTTATTCAAAACTACCAGATATGAGAGGATAATCAAATATGGGAAGAAAAAATGTTAATTCTAGTAATCAAAGGAAAGAATTTTACATATTAACAAATGGAGAGCAAACAGAGAAAAATTATTTTGAATTAATTAAATCAAAGAAAAGTATGTTTGATGTTCAAGTAAAATATGATAATTGCGATCCACTAGGACTAGTCAATAGGGCTAAACAATATTTGAAGCAATCTAATCAAGTGTGGGTAGTATTTGATATAGATAATACATTTGAAGATAACAGGTTGATTAAAGCTATTAATGAAGCTAAAAAATCTGGAGTTAAGTATGCTTATTCTAATATGGCATTTGAAGTATGGTTAATTTCACACTATATTAAATGTGAAAAGCATATGAATAACAAAGAACTAATAAAAGAAATGGATAAAATACTAGATAATGAAAAGAAAGGTTTGAAATATGATAAGACAGATAGAGATTTGTTAAAAAAGTATTTTATAAACAAATATGATACAGCTGTTTTGTATTCTAAAATCGTATATCAAAAGTGGACTAAAGAAGCGGATAGTCAAAGTAATAAAAAGAACACAAACAATTGTGAGTATAAGATTTGGGAATGGAATTCAAGTACAAATGTTTTTATGCTAATAGAAGCATTAAAATTGACAAATAAGTAAATAATAATCTATTTTTTCTTTTTCAAAATGTTGTAAATATAATAAATAACATATAAAGGATGCGAAAAGAGAACTCTTATTCTATATTTTATTTTATTTGATAAAGAAGCAGATGGATTATATTTTTGTCTAAATTTAGTAAGATCGCGTTTAAGAATGATTGAGTTACGCCATTTTAAATATTTTTTATAAGCTTTAAGTTTATTTGTTGAATAGTGAAGTATTTCATTTTTAAATATTTGATGTTCTTCATTCAAATATGATTTGTTCATATTAGTAAAGTTACTTATTCCTCCCAATCTATATTTAACAACTATTCTGTCAAAGAAAATAAAATGTATATTATTTCTTAGTAATTTTACATTCAGTGGATAATCTTCTATTAATCTATACCTTTCATCTAATCCGCCTGCAAGATCATAACATTCTTTTTTGTATGAAGTACAAGAGGAAAAAATAAAATTAAATCCTTCCATTTGTTCTAATAATTCAGTAGGAGACAAAGTGCTTATCATATTAATATGATCTTTGCTAGGGGCGATATATTTTTCTTTAGACATTGTACTATCATATACAGCACGTTTTGCAGTAATTACTTTCGCATTTGTTTTAATAAATTCATTTACCCAATCCGTTAAAACATTTTCATCATAGAATTCATCATCAGCACCTAAAGTAAATATATATTCGCCTTTTGCAACTTTTAATGCTTTATTTAATGCTTTTACAGTTCCTAAATTTTGTTGGTATGAAATGATAGAGTATTCTTTTATATTTTCTTTTTTATGAGAGTTTAAATATTTTTTTATATTTAATTCATCAAATGAAATAGAACCATCATTTACTAGGATGAATTGGATATTAGAATATGTTTGACTTAATATAGAATCTAGTGATGAAAAAAAAGTGTTTTCACTATTATAGTAGGGCGTTATAACGGTGATTAATGGAGTATTATCATTTTTTTGCATAATACTTATCGTAATATTCTAAATATTTTCCAGAACTAATGTTACTTAACCATTCGTTATTATTTAGATACCATTCAATAGTTTTCTTTATTCCAACATCGAATGATGTTGCTGGAAGCCAACCAAGTTCTGTATGAATTTTGTTTGGATTAATGGCATATCTTCTATCATGTCCAGCTCTATCTTTAACAAAGGTTATTTCTCCTTTTCCTACATATTTTATTATGGTTTTAACAACATCAAGATTATTTTTTTCATTATGTCCACCAATATTATATACTTCTCCAATTTTTCCTTTTTCGAGAATTAAATCAATTGCTGCACAATGATCTTCAACATATAGCCAATCTCTAACATTTAAACCATCTCCATATACAGGAAGAGGAATATTCTTTTGAGCATTACTAATCATTAGAGGAATTAATTTTTCAGGGAATTGATATGGTCCATAATTATTTGAGCAACGTGAGATTGTTGCAGATAATTTATATGTACGAATATATGCTAATACTAACAAATCAGCAGAGGCTTTAGATGCTGAATATGGGCTTGAAGTGTGTAATGGAGTTGACTCAGTAAAGAATAAATCAGGTCTATCAAGTGGCAAATCTCCATATACTTCATCAGTTGAAACTTGATGAAAACGTTTAGTCCCAAATTTTCTACAAGCATCCATGAGAACTTGTGTTCCAAGAATATTAGTTTGAAGAAATATTTCAGGGTTAACAATAGAACGATCAACGTGACTTTCTGCGGCAAAATTTACAACAACATCTGGATTTTCTTTTTCAAACAGATTATATATACCAGCTCTATTTGTTATATCTATTTTTACAAAACTAAAGTTTGGGTTATCAAAAGCGGGTATAAGGGTCATTAAGTTGCCAGCATATGTTAAACTATCTAAGCAAACTATTTTATAATCTGGATGCTGTTTTAGCATATAAAAAATAAAATTGCTTCCAATAAAACCAGCTCCGCCAGTAACAAAAATTTTCATAAATACCTCAATTAATTATGTTTTAATTTTTTTCCTAAAACTCTAGATAAGTGCTCACCATATAGTGATTTTCCATGTTTTTCAACTGCTTTTCTTAATTCTTGCTTTGTAATCCATTTGTTATAAAATGCAATTTCTTCTAGAGCAGCAACTTGAATTCCTTGTCTATCTTCAAGAATTCTTACAAAAGATGATGCTTCATATAAACTATCCATAGTTCCAGCATCCATCCATGCATACCCTCTACCTAAAAGTTCTAAATCTAATCGTCCTTCTTCGATATATAATTTATTCAAATCTGTTATTTCTAGTTCATTTCTTTCTGAAGGTTTAACCAATTTTGCTTTTTCTACAACATCTTTACTGTAAAAATAAAGGCCTGTTGCAATATAGTTTGATTTAGGATCGTCTGGTTTTTCTTCTAAAGATAGAACTCTATTTTTACTATCAAATTCTATAACTCCAAAATCTTCAGGATTATTTACATAATAACCAAAAATAGTAGAGTGTCCTTTATATGCTGCTTTCTTAGCTTTTAATAATTTTTGGCTAAGTCCACTACCATAAAACAGATTATCGCCTAAAATCATTGCACATGGTTCACCATTAATAAATTCTTCGCCTAATAAGAATGCTTGAGCTAGTCCATCTGGACTAGGTTGAACCTTATAACTTAAATTTAACCCATATGCTTTACCATCTCCAAGCAAACGTTGAAAATTAGGTATATCTTTTTCGGTTGAAATAATTAAAATATCTCTTATTCCAGCAAGCATTAAAACTGAAATTGGGTAGTAAATCATTGGTTTGTCATATATTGGTAATAGTTGTTTAGATGTTACTAATGTCAATGGATATAATCTTGTTCCTGACCCACCAGCTAATACAATTCCTTTCACAATAAAACCTCTCTTGTAAATAATGTTTTTTCATGTTTAGTATATCATCGATATACTTATGAGTCAATTTAAAAAGGGAAAAATGAATATGAACAAATAAATATGCATAAATATTAGTTTGTTTTTAGTATGGTATTGTGGTATTATTAACTTATATAAATAGTTATGCAAAACATTGCATATGTTTAGTATTGAGGAAATAATGGATACACAAATAATACAATTTCAAAATCACGCAGATGATAGAGGAAGTTTAATTGTTGCTGAGTATGAGAAAGAAATACCTTTTTTAGTAAAACGCATTTATTATATCTATGACGTATCTGACGACAAACACAGAGGATTTCACTCACACAAGGATTTGCTCCAGGTGTATATTGCGATTCACGGATCACTCAAAGTTATGCTTGATGACGGAAAGAAGCAAGAAACAGTTCTTCTTGACAATCCAGCAAAAGGGCTTTATATCGGGCATAATGTTTGGAGGGAAATATTTGATTTCTCAAAAGATGCGGTATTGCTTGTGCTTGCATCAGAGAAGTTTTCGGAAAGTGACTATATAAGAAAATATAATGATTTCTTGGAATCGATAAAGAAGACTATCCCTAATACCTAAGCAAAACTTGGAAATAAACTAAGTAAAGGAGATAATACATCTAACTATGTTAATGGTCTAGTTAAATCTTAAATGTATTATACGAGAATAAATGAAAGTACCGTTTTTGGATTTTGCACCCATGCATAACGAGTTGCATGAGCAGTTGGTTGAAAAGTTCAATAAAGTTTTAGATGCAAATTATTTTATTCTTGGACGTGAAGTTGAGGAGTTTGAAACTAAATTTGCTTCGTTTTGTAAGGCAAAACACGTTCTAGGATGTGGAAATGGTTTAGATGCATTGATTCTAGCACTGAGAGCTCTAGAAATAGGAAATGGAGATGATGTAATAGTTCCATCAAATACCTATATTGCTACTGCTTTAGCTGTTTCATATGTTGGAGCGACACCTATTTTTGTTGAGCCAGAGTTAGCAACATTTAATATTAATCCAGATGAAATTGAGAAAAAGATTACTCCTAAAACAAAGGTAATAATTGCTGTCCACTTATATGGAAGAGCAGCGGATATGGATGCGATTAATTCAATAGCAAAAAAACATAATCTTAAAGTAATTGAAGATTGTGCTCAAGCTCATGGTGCAAAGTATAAAGGTAGAAATATAGGAACACTAGGCGATATTGCTGGGTTTAGTTTTTATCCAGGCAAAAATCTTGGGGCTCTTGGAGATGCTGGGGCAGTAGTAACAAATGATGATGAATTAGCACATAAAGTTAGTATGTTAAGAAATTATGGTTCACAGATAAAATATGTTCACGAGGTTAAAGGAACAAATTCTCGTCTTGATGAATTTCAAGCAGGATTCTTATCTGTTAAATTACAAAATCTAGAAAAGTGGAACGCTGAGCGTGACCGTATAGCTAATATATATATTAATGAGATTAAAAATCCATTAATTACTCTTCCACAGCCATCAAATGGTGAATATAAGAATGTTTGGCACATTTTTGCAGTACTTTGTGATAAACGTAATGAATTAGAGAAATTCTTAAACGAAAATGGAATTGGAACAAATAAACATTATCCAACGCCTATGCACTTACAAGGAGCATATAAAGATCTAGGTATAAAGAGGGGAGAACTCCCTATTGCGGAGAAAATATCTGCTTGTGAACTCTCCATCCCAATTTACTATGGCATGATGGAAGAGCAGGTCAATTATATAATTGAAAAATTGAATTGTTTTGAGGAATAATATGATTCATAGTCTTTCTGATGTTCAAAGTATTCACATAGGGGATAATACAAACATTTGGCAATTTGTTGTTGTTTTACCAAATGCAAGAATTGGAGATAATTGTAATATTTGTGCTAATTGTTTTATTGAAAATGATGTTGTGATTGGAAATAATGTTACAATCAAATGTGGCGTTCAAATATGGGATGGGCTAAGAATTGAAGATGATGTTTTTATTGGACCTAATGCAACTTTCTGTAATGATAAGTTTCCAAAATCTCATAATAAAGAGTTTGTTTTGTTAAAAACGATTGTAAAAAAAGGTGCTTCAATAGGTGCAAATGCTACTATTTTGCCTGGAATAACTATAGGTGTAAATGCTATGATAGGAGCAGGGGCTTTAGTCACGAAGGATGTTCCTGCAAATGCAATAATTAAGGGAAAATATTGAGAGGGAGAAATATTGAAAATGGAAAAACCAATAATAAGTATTATTGTATTATGCTATAATAATTTTGAATATATTTTTCAATGTTTAAATTCTGTGGTTTCTCAAAAATATGAAAAAATTCAATTAATTGTGAGTGATGATGCTTCATCACTTTTTGATAAAACAAAAGTGACTGATTATATAAACAAGAATAAAGGAAACAATATAGTTGATTTTATTGTAAATGTAAATATCGAAAATCTTGGGACTGTTAAACATTTAGAAAACATCCACAATATTTGCACTGGAGATTTGATTACAGTAATTGCTGCAGATGATGCATATGCGGATGACTTAGCTATAAGTTCACTTATTGACTTATATTTACATTACAATGGTGACGTCCCTGTTATTACATCATTGCTGGCAATGTGCGATGAAAGGCTTGAAGAAAAAAAATCTATATTTACATCTCCGCAAGATGTTGCTCTTATTAATTCAGGCTCAAAACGTGGCTTATTAGATGAGCTTTCGTATAGATGCTTTATTCCGAGTTCAGGCACTATAATTCATAAAAATGTATATAAAACGATAGGCTCATTGTCGGATAAATATAACTATGTTGAAGATTGGACGTCTCATATTAGAATTGTTAGATGCGGTATAAAAATTAGATGTTTAAATCGAATTACAATTTTTCATAGAGATGGAGGAATTTCACATGGTAATACCAGAGCGCATAACAGAGCCTATTTATCATATTATCAGGACATTTTAAATATATATTTGAATGAAGTTTTGCCATATAGCAATCAAATTAGTGAATATGCATTAAGAAGAGCTGAACAATATTATATTTGGCGTCTTGCAAGGCAAAAACAAGATCTTCTTAAAGATAAAAAACAAAATTGTCAAAAAATAGTATTTTATTGTAGAAAAGGGATGATTGCACAGGGAGATTTTTCCTTATATTATCGTGTTGGTCAGTGGCTGGCAAAAGAGGATGATATAGCTGTATATTGTGTAAACAATAAGAATGGTGAATTAAAAAAACAATTTCTTGATTCTGATATGTTTTTTTGTGATTTAAACACAGATAATTTGTCAGAATTTAAGGATGCTATTTTTGTTACATCATATAATCAGTTTTTCTTTTTATTAGATGATATAAAAGAATTAAAGAATGCTCGTATAGTGTTATTATTTATGCATCCACAAGTTTCAGACTGGTTGAGTGCCCAAGCTTTTTTTAATTCTTTTAAATTACAACAAATAAATGAAATGCTCGTAGAAAATAAAGCATATGGTATGATGGATGGTTCGAATTATCTTCAACTGCAAGAACGTTGTCCAAATGTATTTAAACCTTTATATTTCCCAGTAATTAAAGAAGAGTGTAAAACAGATCAAAGTAGTGGGGAGCTCATAAATCATTTTTGTATAAACATGGCATGGTTGGGAAGATTGGATGGCGATAAGGTGCAATCGCTAATTTATTTTTTGGATAACGCATTTGAATCAATAGATGATTTGAAAATGAATGTTCATTTAATTGGAGATGGGAATAGTAAGGATAAAATAGAATTTAATAAATATGCAGGTAAAATACACTTTACTTTTAATTCTTTTCTTTATGGGGAAATGCGTGATAATTATTTGGTTAGAAATGCTGATTTTGTAGTTGCTATGGGAGTATCAGCGATTGATGTTGCAAAACTTGCCATTCCAACACTGGTTCCTATTATTTCTAACACAAGGATCAGAGAAGATAAATTTGTATATATATATGATATAAAGGATTATAGTTTGGGATGGGATAGTCACGCATTGCAAAATTTGGGATGTGAAACCCATACAGCTCAAGATATATTAAACGATATCTTTTATAACAATTTGAAACGTAAAATTGGTTTAAAATGCCGTGATTATGTGAATAAGGAGTTTTCTATAAATAAGCATTTGGTAAATGCAAAGAAAATACTGACATCAACGGAATTAACGGTTGAAAAGTGTTTTAAAAATCAAACTGTCAAAAATCAGTTGATGGCATATTCATTATATAAAAAATTTATTAATAAACATGCTACGTATGCAGTTTTCCTTGAGTTTAATAATAAAGTTAAAAATCTTAGACAAATGAAATTTACAAAGCAAATCAAAATTATATTTTCTTGGGTTCTAAAAAAAAGTTAAAAGGAGTTTAAAATGTCCAAAAGTGAAGTAATAAACAATAAGATAGTGTTTTTTTTGGATACAAAGGGTGTAGTTTCTGCTACGCAAAAGATTTTTATAGATCTTTCATTAAATATGTTTAAAACAGGCTTTGATGTATTATATGTCAATAATACACACATTCGGGACCTAGATGATAATCCTGAATTAATAAATATTTTTAGAGATATTAACAGCGTTGATTATAACGAGCTTGATGGTGCTATATTTTTTGTTCCTATCAATTATTTAATGCACCTTCTAGTCCGAATTCGAATGCTTAAAAACGTGAAAATATGTTTATATATGTATCATGAAAGTGCTATTAAATGGCTGTGTACCAATACAAAAAACCATTTATCTGAGAATCTAATGTGCAACATTATTGAAGATACACAGTCTTGTGCTTTTATAAATGAACTTAGTATGCCAGGCCTATTAAAAGATAGGGTGGACAATGCGATCATTATTCCGTATTCACTATTCAAATCTAAAGAATGGTTTAATGATTCAAAATTTGATAGCAAATGCACAGATATAAACTGTATAAATATTGGGTATTTTGGTAATATTTACACAGGAATTGCTCCATCTATAAATAATATAATGGCCAATTTAGCAAAATGTAAATTAAAAGAAAAAATAATAATGCATCTTATTGGAGATACAAGCACCATCCCAAACATTAATTTAAATGGCATTTCGGAAGCGGGAGCATCATTAGTTTTAACAGGTAAGCTTTCAGAAAAAGATAAAATAGAATATGCAAGAAAAAATATTGATATTGCATTTGCAATTAATTATGATGCTGTAAATATTGCTGCATCATCTACTCCAACATTAATCCCTATTATTGATTCAAAACCATTTTTGGGCAACAGATATGTTTGGATCAATGATGTAATTAATTTAGATTTTAGTTGGAGCAATATTTCTTTATTATATAAAAATTATAATTGTTATACAATGGAATATATCATTAATCAAATTATTCATAAAAATCAAAAAGAATCAATTGGAGAAGCAATGAAAAAATTTGTTTTTGAGCATTGTTCGATTGAACTGGCAAAGACAAAACTCCTTGAGTTAGTTGCTTGTTCTAAACTAGATTTGGATTATTTGTTGGACCTTCAAGAAATTAAAGGGTTATTGCACCTATATTCGGAATATGGTAAAGAAGATGGATATGATAATTTTTTGAATTGGCTAAAAACAAGGAATAATAAACAGGCAGTTGTAAAAACAGCAAATAATCCAAAGCCATCCATAAAAAGTTTAACAAAAAATTTTTTGAAAAAGGCTTTGCCACATGTTTATTACGTTTATAAAAATAAAAAATTTTTAAATGTACAAAAATCGTATAAACATAAGATAATTGATATACGTAAATCCTTTGAAGAAAAAAAACAAATTAAAGTTGGCTTTTTGGTGCTTTTTAGTAGTGTTTTCCCAGCTAGGCCTGTTTTTGAAAAGATGTGTCAAATGAAGGAGTTTGATCCATATATCATTGTTATTCCGAATGTGTCTGGAACATTAAAAAAACAAAGAGATTTGTTTAACGAAACATACGATGATCTGTTAAAAGAATATGGATCATCTCGAATAATCAAAGCATATGATATATCTAAAGATACTTATTTGGATATTAAGGATGAATATAGTATTTTATTCTTTAGTAATCCTTATAAGGTATTGGTGCACAAATATCATGAAATAGAATATTTTTTGGATAAGACTGTGTTGCCAATATATGTTAGTTATGGTTTTGCGGCATTGAGTTTTTGGGAAGAAGTCGTAGCTATGGATTTTTATAACTACTTATGGAAAGCAAGCATTGAAACGCAAATGACTCTTGAACATTTGAAACAAATTCAACGATTAAAAGGAAAAAATGGTGTAGTAACAGGATATATAAAAGCGGATGGTATTGCTTCGGTTGTTCCAACACAAAGGACAAGAAAAAGGATTCTTATTTGTCCACATCATACAGTATGGGGGTGGAAAAACTTAAATATATCCAATTTTCTAAAATATGCGGAGTTTTTCATCGAACTACCAAAATTGTATCCAAATATCGATTTTGTGTTTAGACCACACCCATTGCTTATTCCGAATTTAAAAGAACATTGTGGATGGACACAAAAGCAGGTTGATGATTATTTA
This sequence comes from Clostridia bacterium, assembly GCA_024685275.1. GTDB lineage: Bacteria > Bacillota > Clostridia > Christensenellales > DTU072 > CAG-1782. Next base: position 12,133 of record JAIKVY010000251.1, on the reverse strand, counting down.
GCAAGATTGCTTGAAAATCCCAATATGTCATATGATACATCGGGAGATTATTATCAGCAATTTGTTGATAGTGATGCGATGATACATGACTGTGGATCATTTATTGCGGAATATTTGTATACAGGTAATCCGTGTTGTTATATGATGAAATCCAAAGAAGAAACATATGAAGGGCTTATCCCATTTGGAAAAAAATGCATGGATCAATATTATTATGCATTTAATCAAAAAGATATAATTGATTTTATTGATAATGTTATTATTCTTAATATTGATCCTAAAAAAGGACAAAGAGAACAATTTGTGAATGATGAAATTAAAATTAACTATCCACATGCAACAGAATCACTTATTGAAATAATTAAAAAAACAATAATAAAAAAATAGTGGCTAATGCAAATTTTCAGAGGTAAATAATAAATTTATTTAATTTTTAGATTTTAAATGAGGAAAACAATATGAAAAACAAATTAATAGCTTATATTTTTTCATTGATAATGGGTTTATCGATAGTTTTTGGGATGTGTTCATGTGACCGTGATATACCCATTACTAACCTTGATTTTCAAGAATACAAGGATAAAGGTATCGCCTTGGATTCTGAGATTTGCATGGTAAAAAATGATTCAAAAGGCATTGTAACTATTATATCAGATGATGGTTACTATGATAGTGGTGTAATACTTAAAGAGATTGCTAAAGAATTGGAAATAAATGTAACAGTAGCTGGAGCAGTGAATATTATATCACCCAAACTTAAAGAATGGCAATTAATTGAAAATGAGGGTTATGTTGATATAGTAAGTCACTCATATTCTCATATTAAAGTTTCTCCAGAAGCAAATCTTACACAAGAACAAATAAGACACGAGTATTTATGTGCTAAAGAATATTATGAAAAGTATTTTAATACACCAGCTTTTACTATTGTAGCACCGGAAAATATAACGACAGAATATGGATTTTCTGTTTGGCGTGAAATAGGAATATTGGCAGCTAGGCTTGGAGCAAGAGGAGAAAACTCACTTAAAGATAAAATTACCTATGGGACAGCACAAGGGCAGTGGCTTAATCTTAGGATGTGGGATATGTATGATGCTAATAATACTGCAACGCGAAACAATTTTGTTGATCGCGCAATTAATCATAATACTTGGATTATTGAAATGTATCACGATATATCGCCTACTGGGGAAGGGCATTTCAAACCTATTTCTACTCAAGATGCAAGAGAACATTTTTCATATATTTCTGAACAACAAAAACTAAATAATATTTGGGCTGCTTCTTTTACACAAGCAGTTTCTTATATTTATCAAAGGGACTTTGGTGAAATAGAAGCTTATAGGATAGGGGATTCAATAGCTGTAAGTTATAATAGATTACGAGATGATTTGCCATGGAGTGAGTTTAATGTCCCTGTTACTATTAAAGTATATATACCTTCAGATATGAATATAAAAACAGTTAATAATGGAGATAATGATGTAACTTTTGATATTGTTGATGGATACGCAATTTTTGATGTGCCAACAAATGGAGATATCATTTATCTGCAATAATATACTTTTGTTATACTATAGAATTTCAATAAATAAGCTTGCTGAATAACATGTTATAAAAAAACAATAATATTAGAAGGAAAGTGGGGAGCGATAATCGTATATTTATACATTTTCTAATATAATAAATGAGCTTTTATTAGGATGTAAAAAGTATATTTACGAGGACAAATGATGTTCTATTAAATTTAGGAGTGAAACTTAATTCTTACTTGCAATGTTCAAAATATAAAATCCCAACAGAACTTTTCTTTTACAATGACAGATAAAATCTACAAAATAAATCATTTCTAATAGTGGCTATTATTCTAACTTTACTTTTTTTCTTATGTGTTATAATATATAGTAATTATTATATTGGGTAATCTAATAGGTCGGAGACGAGAATTAAAGACTAGTCAACGCTAAAACACATTATTAAAGGAGGGCAAAGACTATGCTTTATGATAATGCTCTATATACAGAAGATATTAAAAATATAGCAGGATTACAGCTTCCATGGAATAAACTTAGTGAAAAAAGTATCATTATTTCAGGTGCCTCTGGAATGATAGGTAGTTTTCTTATTGATGTTATTTTAGAAAAGAATGCTATCGATAATTTGAATTGTACAATTTATGCCATTGGAAGGAATGAAGAAAAATTAAGAAAAAGGTTTGTAAAATACCTTAACGACAAGCACCTTGTTTTTTTGCAGTGTGACATTCAAGAGCCTTTGAAATGTACAGAAATTTGCAACGTAGATTATGTTCTTCATTTGGCGTCAAACACACACCCGCTTTTGTATTCTACTGATCCTATTGGAACGATATTAACAAATATCATTGGCGTAAAAAACATGCTTGATTTTGCTATTGAACATAATGCCATTAGATTTGCTTTTGCATCGTCAAATGAGATGTACGGAGAAAATCGTGGAGATGTTGAGCTGTTTGATGAAAATTACTGTGGATATATTAATTGCAATACGCTTCGAGCTGGGTATCCAGAGAGCAAGAGATGCGGAGAGGCACTTTGTCAGGCATATAAAACACAAAAAGGACTTGACATAGTTATTCCTCGCTTAACCCGTACATATGGACCTACCATGTCTATGTCCGATACAAAAGCCGCTAGCCAATTTATTAAAAAGGGTGTAAATGGCGAAAATATAGTTTTAAAATCTGCAGGAACTCAGTTTTATAGTTATACATATGTAGCAGATGCAGTTGGCGGGTTGTTGACGTCAATTTTGAATGGTGTAAATGGCGAAGCATACAATATTGCTGATGTGAGTGGGGATACTACTATTAAAAATCTTGCAAATCTAATTGCTAACATTGCAGGAACTGAAGTTGTTTTTGAAATACCTGATGTAGTTGAGGCTGCAGGATATAGTAGAGCAACTAAAGCAAGATTGGATGGAAACAAGTTGCGAGCATTAGGATGGACTCCATTATATGATATAAATGATGGGGTGGAAAGAACTATAAAAATATTGAAATCTTTGAAAGATTAATGAGGTTTTATGAAAAATTATGTTATTCTTTTGGCTGGTGGGGTTGGAAGGCGAATGGGAGGTGCCATCCCAAAGCAATTTATTGAAGTAAACGGAAAACCAATTATTATTTACTCAATAGAGAACTTTCAACGTAATCCTCAAATAGAAAAAATAGTGATTGTCTGTGTAAAAGAATGGATTGATAGCTTAAAAAAGCTTATAGATAAATACGAACTTAATAAAGTTACTTGGATTATTGAAGGTGGTTGCACCGGTCACGATTCCATTAAAAATGGCATTTTCTTTTTAAAGGATAAGATTGGACCAGATGATTTTGTTATTATACATGATGCAGTTAGACCGGTATTGCCTCAAAAAGCTATAGATGAGGTTCTTAGTGTCGCTCATGAAAACGGGAACGCATCATCATCAATAGCTTGTCATCCGCCAATTGTTTACACCGAAGATCATAAATCTGGAATCAAGGACGTAGATAGAGAACATGTTATGCTAACGGCATCTCCTCAAGCATATAAGTTTTCTTTGGTGCTAAAATGCTACGAAAAGGCAGAATTAGAAGGGAAGAATGATTTTACATTTACAAGTTCTTTGCTAATATATTATGGAGAACGAGTTTATTTTGCAAAAGGTACAACAAGCAATATTAAAATAACAACAAAAGAGGATATAGTACTTTTTAAGGCACTTTTAACAGTGCCAGAAGAGTTGTTGTTTAATGAATGAACAACAATATTTTGATTATATTTACAACAGGAGTAAACAATGAACTGTTCAGAATATTTGGTAGATTTTTTAATTAAACATGGAGTAACAGATGTGTTTGGTTATGCAGGAGGATACATAGTTCCTTTTATGGATGCACTGTATAAACGTAAAGATGAAATAAAAACACATGTTTGTTATAATGAGCAGGGATGTGCGCTAGCTGCTGATGGTTATGCAAGAACATCTGGAAAGATAGGCGTTTATTTTACTACTTCTGGACCTGGTGCTGTTAATGCCTTCGGAGGATTAGCTGATGCATGGTTTGATGGAATACCGATTATGGGGATATGTGGCAATGTCCCAACGAACGAGATGAAAGGCTTTTCTGGAATTAGACAAAACGGCTTCCAAGAGATGAACATTGTTGCTATGACAAAAAATATAACAAAGTATTCTGTTACGGCAAATAGCTCAGACAATTTTGAAGATATTATAGAACGTGCTTATAATATGGCACTTTTAGGAAGAAAAGGAGGGGTTTGTATTGATTTTCCACTCAACATACAACAAGCCGATATTATTAGTAGGTAATGGAGTTAGAACTGCTAATGCAGTTGAATTACTTCATAAATTTGCAAGAAAAACAAATATTCCGGTATTAACAACAATGATAGGCGTGGATATTGCTCAAGACAATCTCCATATTGGATTTATAGGAACACATGGAAATCGTGTGGCCAATATGATTCTTAACGAGTGCGACTTAATAATTGCAATAGGAGCTAGACTTGGTATTAGACAAGCTGGTAGAGATGCTAGAAATTTTGCACCCAAAGCAGATCTTATTCGCTGTGATATTGATGAGTATGAGCTTAGTCGTAATATTAAGCCAAATGAAAAAAAATATCATACGGATGCAAGGGATTTTTTGCACCAACTTTTAAATGAAGATATTCCTAATTATTCTAAATGGAAAGATAAATGTGTTAGAGCAAAAGAATTTTTGAAAGGTTTTGATCAAACAGAAGGAAACGAGGTGGTCAAAACGATATCAAATCTTCTTTTATGCAATCCTATTGTTGCAGTAGATGTTGGGATGAACCAATGTTGGTGCGCACAATCATTACATTTGAAAGGTGATGAAGGGCGTATTCATATCGGAGGTGGGTATGGAACCATGGGCTGTGGATTGCCTTTTGCTATTGGTTCATCAATTGCTACGAAGAACGGAACAGTGTTCTGTGTTTGTGGCGATGGAGGTTTTCAAATGAATATTCAAGAACTAGAAACTGTTAAAAGAGAAAAATTGCCAATCAAAATCTTTATTCTTAATAACAAAGTTCTTGGAAAGATAAGCGAGACCCAACATTTCAGCCATAATGATAGATTTGCCGCCACTGCTGAAAGCGGAGGATATACTGTCCCAGATTTTGAAAGAATAGCTGAAGCTTATGGAATTAAGGCTTGCACACTTAAATCTTATAAAGATTTGCCTGATCGAAAAGATTGGTTATATGATAACGAACCGTGTTTGATAAATATAATGATGTCAACTGATAGTTTTTTAGAGCCTAAGATAAAGTTTGAGACAGGTTTAATTTATCCAAGTTTACCTGATAAAATCAATGAAAAAGTCATAAATATTCTTAATTAGTGATGTTTTAAAAATTGATGTTAAACTAATCAGTTATGATGTGAGCTTGAGGACATCAAGATGCAAATGAAGTAGTTGATGCTTTTATTAAATATTCACAGATTAAAGTTGGTGTAATATTAATACATATTAGAAATGTATTATAATTCTCTCTCCTTATTTATCTTCTCATTTGCTTTTTCGTAATAGCGTTTGTAAGATTTCTTACAATACCAAGAATGGTGGTGTTTAAAATCTGGTTTTGCCTTTGTTGGATCTATTGGGTAAGGACCATTTATTCTCCATGGGTTTAACATTCCTATTGTAAATGCATCTGTTGGACAATTAAATGAGCATTTAGTACACAAAATACATTTGTTAGAAAAATGGAATTTTCCATTTTCATCAATTGTTATGTTTTTAACAGGGCACTCTTTAGCACATTTGCCACACATTACACATTTCTTTTTATTTACTGTAAAAACTAAACCATTACTATTTGCAAAAGAATGTTCTATTCTTAAAACAAAAGAAACAAATCGTCCCCATACTTGTAATTGAGGTAATTTATGTTCTGTAAAGGAAATAATTTCTTTTGTCTCAATAGGAATCAATTTTGTGGCTGTTTCATACATTTTTAATGCTTCTGAATCAGTATGTCTAAATACCATATTATATGGCATAATATAATGATATTCACCTACAAGAGAGTAACACTTTTTCTTTAATATTCTTACTAAAACATTAGAAGATGAATTATTAAGTTTTAATGGTTCACCAGATGTCTTTATAATAAAATATTTCTTGTTCTCTAAATCAGGTAATTTTTTAGCAAAATCTTGCATTATTGCAGGTGCATTAAAAGCATGAATAGGGTAAGAGAAAATAACATAGTCATAATCATTAGGATTTGGTATATCCGTATAATCATTTGTTACATCATATAAATCTGTTTGTATTTCATTTTTTTCAAATTCGGCTTTAAATAACTTAGAAACTTTTCTAGTGTTATCAGTCCCCGAAAATACATATATTATTGCTTTCATTTTGTTTCCTTGTGTTGTGGGTAATGGTTTTCATCAAACCAATATTCCTCATTTTCATTTTCGGCGTGACTATCATACCATACTTGAGCAAAGAATTTACTTGTTTTTGCAAGCTCGTCATATTTCCATGGCTCAGGCTGACAACAAATAGGACACCAATGTCCAGCCTTTAATATTGTATATGGATTTGATTTAAATGTGTGCCCAAGTCCACATTGCCATTCAAGTTTAGTATATAAATCACCCTTTATCATTGTATTAGATATACATTTTCCACCTCTAAATTCAGCAGCTTGTTGCATATCTGGTAAATCTAACATAGAATCATCTTTTGTTTCATCATATCCATGATCAAGATGATATCCAAAATCTTTAATCATTTCAGGATTACGCATCATATCGTAATCAATAGGAGAACCATTATCTGGATTCTTTCCTTTGCATAGCACATTAAATTCTTCCCATTTCTTTGGAAGATTATTTGCTTTTTCAACGCTACCAAAAGCAGCGATAACTCTACCATCAAGATAGTTCTTTATCCAATATTTGGGAGCATTGCTATTTCTTAAAAGTGGTTTTAACGCAAGTGCAGATATTAGCTTTGGTGGGAATATTTTTGCAACTTTAAATATTTTATATGCATTCTCAACTTCAACCCAATAATCTTCAAATGATTGTCTCCAAAAGTCTAAATAATTATTTAGTTCAGAGCTATCTTCAAACCACATGCAATGGAAGTTTCTTGTTGCATTCCAATCTGGTTTCATAAATTTCTCAGTAGAACCACCAATTATTTGAAAACCTCTATCGAATGTTTCAAAACCAGTTATTCTTTGATTTGGCCCACCGCCTATATTGTAGCATTTATTCCAGAATCCTTCTTTTAAAGTTCCGGAAGAATCTTTCTCAATTAAATGTTTAAGCATAAGACCAGAATCTTTAGCTGTTACCCATTCAATTGGAACGTTGTAGCAGGTGTGGAACATTAATCCATCTGACATATTTGCAAGCAACATATTTTTATACAAAATACCTGTTTGTCTTAATACAACAAATGTTTTAATATCACTTTCTAAAACATATCTTTCGCCCTTTATTTTACTTGTGGCATATTCATCATATGCACTAGGAAGTAAAGGATCGCCAATTCTTCCCCATGGATGTAAATAATCTCTATTACCATATATTGCAACAGTAGAGATATGTACTAATTTAGGTTGTGGATTTGTAGCTAATACAGCTTTAACAATATTTTCTGTTCCAATTCTATTACATGCATCAGTTTCTTTAGCATGATGATCTGCTTTAGGTGGGATTATTGCTGCTAAATGCAAAACATAATCAGAACCTTCAACGAGTTTTAAGCAGTCATCATAATTGGCTACATCACCAAAGAATATATCTACTTTATCTTTATATTTTCTTTTCCATTTTCTATTATCTTTTCTTTCTCTATTTTCGTTAACCAATAATACTTTTACTTTGTCGACTATATCTAGTTCTAAAACTTGCCTAATTGTTTCAGAACCCATATTGCCACTGGCACCAGTGATTGCTATAACTTTTCCCATAAGTCTCCATTTTTGCTTAATATTACTTAAAACTATCTAATTTTAGCACAAAATAGTTATTGTTGTAAAATTATATAAATGCATATATGCACTAAAACATATATATTTGTTTCAAAATTAATAGAAATGGTATATAATAATGACATGAAAATTAATACAAGAGAATACCAAGAAAAAGATTTAGAAGTATTAGTTTCTATTTGGAATGAAGTAGTAAAAGCGGGAAATTCATTTCCTCAAGAAAACGAATTAACTCTTGAAGACGCAAAACAGTTTTTTGCTCAACAAACATACGTAGGTGTAGCTATAGATACACTTAACGATATAAAACTTGGATTATATATACTTCATCCTAATAATGTTGGAAGATGTTCTCATATAGCAAATGCAAGTTTTGCTGTTAGTTCAAAATGGCGTGGGCATGGCTTTGGAGAAACGCTAGTAAGAGATTGTTTGGTAAAAGCAAAGGAATTCGGATTTAAAGTATTACAATTCAATGCTGTAGTTGAAACAAATACTGGTGCTAGAAAATTATATTCTAAAATGGGATTTACACAACTTGGCGTTATACCTAATGGTTTTAGATTAAAAAATGGTGAATATGTAAATATTTGCCCATATTATATTGAGTTATAGATTTAAAAATAAATGGAAGATTTTAGTTTTATATACAAGGGAATAAAAGTCACTCTTAAAAAGACAAAAAATAGAGCAGCAGCAAGAACGATTATAAACCACATATATGGGGAAATGGTTGTTTCTGTTGGAGCTAGATATTCTTTTGATAAAGCCAAAGAATTTGCAATCAAAGTAATTAATAATACAAATTTAGATGGATATAATTGTTTATATGGTGATAACAAATATTGTGTTCTCTTCGGTAAAAAATATCCTATTAGAATAATTCAATCAACAAATAATGGATCAGCTTTTAGTGATAAAGAATTGCTAATTGCTACTAATGGTAAATATGCTGATATTGATGTAATTAAAAGTGAAATAAAAAAGCATTATTATTCTCAATTAAAAGCCCATTTATTAAGAGTAATACCAGAATGTGAAAGGTATGTAAATTTAGAGTGTTCTGGATGGAAACTTGTTGAAACATTATTTTCATGGGCTACATGTAATCATAAAACAAAGTTTATTAAATTCAGTATCAGTTTAGCAACACAGAATTTTCAATTTATTGAAACAGTTGTTATTCATGAACTTGGACACATTATGTATAATAATCATGGAAAAGAATTTAATGATTATATGAAAAAATATGTTCCTGAATATAGAAAAATACTAAAGAGTAATAAAAAGAGTAATTAAAAATCACCTGAAATATAATCTTTTTCTTTTAGAGATTTAAGATAGTTAAATGTATAATCTTCTCCATATATTGCTATGAACATGAGACATTTTTCTAAAAGTTTTGATGTATCTGGATGCATAAATACTGATTCATCTTTTGATAAATAATATTCAAGTGGAGAAGTTTCTGTATAATCGTTTTTTAAATAAGTTTTTGTTGCTGCAATTCTATCAGCTAGCATTTCTTTAACATACTTTAGTGGCATTTTTGCTGGTTTAATATAATTAGTTTCAAATGCTCCAAATTCAATCCAGTACTCAAAATGGTGTTTATTTCTTCCTTTATGGTGTAACCAAGAAGATGAATATCCTTTTTCTTTCTTTTCACCATTATTTGGGCTTTGATGTCCATCAGTAAAGTATTTAACGCCTTTAGAAAATTCAGCATATGAAAATTTAGAAGTATCATGAACTAATCCTTGCCAAAATATTCCTAATTTTTTGCAAATTTTAAATACTTCTTTTTTGTGATGTAATACAGTTTTTAGATGACCAATAAATCTATTCATTATCCCTTCTAACTAGTTTTAATCCATATCCAGTTGCTAGCTCGTTATTAAAACATAATTCTTGAATATTTTTACTATTTCTTACAATAGTTTTTTCATTTGCTATAAATCCTCTATATTCTAAATAATAAAGAGTTCTTTCAATATTTGGAGTAGAATAAACTACAAATCCTTTATTATCTGCTGATAAGTTATCAGCATATTTTTTAAATATCGAAACATCATCATCTCCCTTTTGGTATAAGTCACCAAAGAAAGAAGATAGTGTTTTAAACATGTTTGATGTTTCAAAATAGTTTGTATTTAATTCTATTCTTTCAAATTTTAAATCTGTAATAGCATTAACTGCTGCTTTAGCATTTTTTACAATCTCTTCAAAATTTCCGTTCTTTATATTTTCTTCACTAGCAATAAAAGTTCCAGCACAAAATAATACTTTATTAAATGCAAGATATTTACCAATATTAGAACAATTTATTCCACCAGTTGGAATGAATTTCATAAATGGATATGGACCAGATAATGCTTTAAGCATCTCAACACCACCACTTAATTCAGCTGGGAAATATTTAACAACTCTTAATCCTTTAGCATATGCATGTTCAATATCAGTTGCATTACTGCATCCAGGGAATATTGGTATGTTTCTTTCTATGCATCTATCAACAACTTCTTCATTAAAAGATGGGGTAATAATGTACTGAGCACCAGATTCAATAGCTAGATCAACTTGTGCTGTATTAATTACAGTTCCAGCACCGACTATAAGATTTTTATATTTCGTATTTAATAGTTTAATTACTTGTGGAGCTTGGTTAGTTCTAAAAGTAATTTCAAGAGCACGAATATTTGATGTCGTTAATGCTCCCGCTAGTGGAGAAGCATTTTTAAAATTATTAATTGTAATTAATGGAACAAAACCACATAACTCTAATTCTCGTATTAACTTGTCATATTTTGCTGTAAATTTTGGATCATTTTGTGGCATATTCGATGTCTCTCTTTTATTGTTATTTGATATTATAATTTTATCAAAATAGAGTATTTTTTTCAATATTAACTAAAACATAAATTATTCAATATTTAATAATTTTTTTTTGATAATATCATTTGTTTTCGCGAAATTAAAAACATACCCTATTGCGAAAATCTTATTATACGATCATAATATTATTTGACTAGTATTAATGAGATTTTTTTTAAACTATGATAAAGAATAGATATGAGGGAATAATAAAAATATCATATCAAAAACTTGTAGGAGATTCTAATGCGGGAATATAAATCGTTAGGAACTATTTGCGTTAAAGATAATCAAAATTTTATATATGCAATATGTACGATAGAATATGTGTTATTTGAAGATGAAAAATTCAAGTATACTTTTACACCTAATTATTCAGTTATAGATCTATTAGATAGTGAGATATTTCAAGGGATTCCAGGTTTAAATTTAGATTTAAGAAAAGATAAATATGTTAGAGAGAATATAAATCCTACATTTATTTCAGAACGTGTTCCATCAAAAAATAGAGAAGATTATTACGAATTACTTAATAAAGTAAATATGGAGTATATGGATCCAATTAAGTATTTAATATTAACTGATATGCAATATTTTGGAGATAATTTGTTTGTGATTCCATACAAAGAAAAGAAGATAATTGAAATTAATAATAAGACAAATAATTTACTTTATATTAAACAATTGCTAGAAAACATTTGTTTAGGGAATAATATTTTTTTTAGTGGTGAAGAGATAAATGATAGTAATAGAAAAATTTTTCATATTGTTTTTTTAGAGTTATACAAAAAGGAATATAACTCATACAAAAGTAAGCAAAAAATAGGGATAGAAAAGGCAAAGCAAGAAGGAAAGTATAGAGGAAGAAAGCCAATAAAAGTTGATATTTTAAAATTTATTGAATTAGAAGAAAATGTAAATAATAAGAAAATAACCCGTCAACAATTAATAAAAGAATTAGGTATAAGTAAAGATAAATACTATCGCATAAAGAAAAGTTGCGAAAAAAAATAGATACCCTAATGCGAAAATTAGACATAATAAAATTGACAGTTTTTTAAAAAGAAAATATAATGTAGTTGTAACCTAAATCGATGATGCGTTCGGAGAGTAAGTTTACAATTGAGTATATATTTATTTAATTGTTTATTTCAGCGCATCTTTCGTGCTGAATTTTTTTTAGGTTTGGGAGGAAAGATGAAAAGAATTGGTGTAATTGG
>JAIKVY010000239.1 GCA_024685275.1 Clostridia bacterium | reverse complement strand
AATTAAAACTAAAATAGGAGCTAGAGAAGATTTAGGTAGACCTACTATTAAAGCTATTGATAATAAAATTAATTTTATGAATTATTTAAATGAAAATAAATAACTTTATTCAATTTTGAATAAAGTTTTTTAGTATTGTTTTGTATATTAATAATTGATATAATTATCTTAGATAGTATAGTTAAATTAGGAGGAAATATTATGTATGATGTAATAATAATAGGGGCAGGACCTGCTGGGTTATTTTCGGCTTACGAATTAATTAGTAAAAACAAAAAATTAAAAGTATGTGTATTAGATCAAGGATCATGTGTTAAAAATAGAATATGTCCTATGGCTAAAAAAGGTGTTCCATGTCAAAATTGTAATCCATGTGCAATATTATCAGGTTATGGTGGAGCAGGTACTTTTTCAGATGGTAAATTAAACTATATTTATAAATTAGGTAAATCAGATTTATCTAAATATATGCTTGAAAGTGAAGCTACTAAATTAATAGATGAAACTGAAGAAATATTTAATAAATTTAAAATGGATGCAGAAGTTTATCCAACTAATATGAAAGAAGCAGAAGAAATAAGAAAAAAAGTTGCTATTGCTGGAGCACGACTTTTAATTATTAAACAAAAACATTTAGGTAGTGATCATTTACCAGAATATATAGATGGTATATGTGATTATTTAACTAAACAAGGTGTTACTTTAATAGATAGAGCAAATGTAACAGATATTCAAACTATAAATGAAAATAAGCATGAAGTAACATATTTAACAGGTAGAAAAGAAACTAAATTAACTTCTAAATATGTAATAGTTGCTCCAGGTAGAACTGGTGCTAAATGGATTCAAGAACTAGCAGATAAATATAAAATACCTTATATATCGCAAAGTATTGAAATAGGTGTTAGAGTTGAAGTTAGAAAAGATATAATGGAAGACTTAACTAATGTTATTTATGATCCAACTATATTTATTAAAACTAAAACTTATTCAGATGAAATTAGAACATTCTGTACTAATCCAGGTGGATTTGTTGCTAAAGAAAATTATTATGGATATATATGTGTAAATGGTCATGCTTTGAAAGACAAAAAAAGTAATAATACAAATTTTGCATTTATTTCTAAAGTTAATTTAACTGAACCTGTTACCAATACTAGATTATATGGTGAATCAATCGCTAAAATAGCAAATGTATTAGGTGATGGTAAACCAATAGTACAAACGTTGAAAGATTTGAAAAATGGTAGAAGAAGCGAATGGCATAGAATTAATAAAGGATTTGTTGAACCAACGTTAAAAGATTGTGTTGCAGGAGACTTAGCATTAGTAATGCCTCATAGAATTATTACTAATATATTAGAAGGTTTAGAAACATTAGATAAAATAATACCAGGTGTTAATAATGATGATACATTATTATATGGACCTGAAATTAAGTTCTTTAGTAATGAAATAGAAACAAATAATAAATTCAAATTAGAAAATGATAATATATATTTTATAGGTGATGGAGCTGGTAAAGCAGGTAATATAGTTACTGCTGCTGCAACTGGTTTAGTAGCTGCAAGAAATATATTAGATAATATAAAATAGGACTTAACTTTACGTAAAGTCTTTTTTATTATATTTACAAATAGCAAATAATTATATATTATTATAATAGAGGTGTTAAAAATGAAGAAAAAAGGATTTACTTTAATAGAATTACTAGCTGTTATTGTTATTTTAGCAATAATAGCGTTAATAACAGTGCCAGTAGTTATTAATATAATAAATAATAGTAAAAAAGGAGCAGCAGAAGATTCAACATATGGAGTAATTGAATCAGCAAAATTATTTTGGGTGTCAAATCAGACATCATCTGGATTTGAATCTGAAAATTCAACAATAGTATTTAAATATACAGATAATAAGTGGAAAGTTTCTGGTGGAGAATTAAATGGACAAGAACTACAAATGACAGGTACAAAACCAACAGGAGATAATGATTCAAATATTACTATTTCAAATGGAAATATAACAGTAAGTAACATAAAATATGGAGATTATTATTGTAGTACAAATAGTGATGGAAAAGCAGTGTGCTCAAAAGAAAAAACAACATCATCAGGTGGAGGTTCATCAACAACAGTTACCACAAGTGGTCCAACAAAAGTAACAGTAGCAGGT
>JAIKVY010000194.1 GCA_024685275.1 Clostridia bacterium | reverse complement strand
TGTATTGATACATTAAGGAATTTAGAAACATCAAATGAGTTCCAAGGAATATCTTCTGTTGGTGGATAAATTCTAAACACCATAGTTTCTCTTGTTGTTGGATGTGGAAATTTTATTTGAACTGCCCATAAAGCTAAGTTTGGAATCTTTGTTGGACAGTCGGGATTGTATTTTTCATCTCCTAAAATTGGGAAACCTAATGTCTTTAATTGAACTCTAATTTGATGAGCTCTTCCAGTTTTTAAATGTACGGCAACAAGAGAATACGGCTCTTTGGTTTCAAGAACATCATAATCTAAAACTGCTATTTTAGCACCAGTTGTTGCCATAGGAACAACTGTTACGATATTATTCTTTTCATCTTTAAGTAAATAATTAGTAATATTTTCACCGTGTTTATATGTGATTTTTCCATATGTGATGCAATAATACATTTTTTTGAATTCGCCCAATCTAATAGAGTCAGATAATCTAGCAGCAGCTTTAGACGTTTTAGCGAAAACCATAACGCCACCAGTTGGCCTATCAAGTCTATGAACTAACCCTAAAAACACGTTCCCTGGCTTATTATATTTTACTCTTATATACTCTTTTACTACTGAAAATAAATCTAAATTACCACTTTCATCAGGGCATGTAGGTACGTTTTGTGGTTTTAAAACTACAATAATGTGATTGTCCTCATATAAAACTATTAAATCTTCAATTGTTTTGAAATCATCCATAAAATAAATGATATTTATTTAAAGCAGTAAAGTCAAGTTAAATAAAAAAGTGGTTAATTATTTGAGACACAATTCTTTAATAAATATTAATTAAGATATATATAGGTTAATTTTTGTATACAAAAATTACTATTCTAACATATAATATTTATATGAAAATTGATAAAAGCTTTATTAAACGCAATAAATATTTCATGATAGCTTCAATAGTTATGGTGATTTTTTTAATTGCTTTTATTTTATGTATTACACTCATTCCAGTATTAAATAATAAAAAATTTGAGAGAGTATATTCTCAAAGTGAACCAGATACAACAACGGAAGAATATATGGATGCAAAGCAAAATTTTATATATTCTTTTAATCACTACTTTGATGATGTAACTAGTATTCAAGTATCTAAATATATTAATCTCTCAACAATTTTTGATACAAATGTAAATGATGTTTTAGAAAGTATGAAAGTTTCTAAATTTGATAGTTCAAAAATAGAAAATATTTCAAAGGCACTTAATGAAAACAAAATAACTGGTGTAGTGAGCAATTTAGATTCACTTAGTAATATTACGAGTATTGAAAGTTTTATAAACACATATTCTAGTTATTTTGCACTTTCTTACTCAAGTATTTTTAAAGTAATATCCAAGGTTGTTTCAAATTCCAATTTATCAGTAAATGATCTAACTTTAATGATATATAATTTAGCTAAAAATAGTAATAATGAAAAAGTGAGAACATCTATTAATAATTTAGGGAAAGATCAATTTTGTAAATTCATATCAACTTTTTTATATTATATACGCCAAATGTATGGCGATTTAAATTTAAAAGAAATGAATGAATCGACCGCAGGATTAATAATGGAATTAATCTATCAAATTGAAAACATATTCACAAGTAATATAAATCAAATAGATATGGAAAATGCTTTGCATCTCTTTGTTAAAGATAGTGTATTTGGAAATAATACTGTTTTAAAAAATGAAGTTAATGAGATAAGTGGAAAGACTTTTGAAATTTTAAAAGTATTAGGATATATAGCTAAAAATATTCAAAAATCTGATATTTATTTATATTCAGAATATATAAATAATCCAAACGACTACGAGATTTCTTTTAACTTTGCAAAAACAATGATATCTAGAATCAAAGAGGGTTTACAAGAATTAAAAACTATTACTGGAGATACCAGGTTTGATAGTATAAACAATTATGTTAATAATTTAGTTAATATTGCTAGTATATACGATACTATAAATGTAAATATTAATATGAGAGCGGAAAGTATGACATCATTTAATACTAAAATGTCAGCTTTCAAAACTGCAATTAATTTCTTTGAATCACATGAAAATTATACTGATGATCTAGCACTTGACACAGCAACATATGTTTACAATTTTACATATATAACGGAGATACTTGCAGATTTAATTATAAAACCATTAGAAATTAATTTAATGAATTATGTTGTAGGAAGTTTAACCTAAAAATATAACAAAAAAGAAAGGAATAGATATGGGAGAAATCATTAAAGCAGAACAAATTACAAAAAACTATGGAAATCTTAAAGTGCTTAAAGGAGTTTCACTTGTTGTTAATGAAGGAGATTTTTTATCAATATTAGGACAATCCGGTTCAGGGAAAACAACATTCTTAACAATTTTAGGCGGGATGGAAAGACCAACAGATGGTGTTGTTAACTATTTAGGAACAGATTTAACAAAACTAGATGAAACAAAATTAGCTAAACTAAGAAGAACAGAAATGGGATTTGTTTTTCAGTTCTTTAATTTATCTCCATACTTAACTTTAAAGGAAAATATATTCTTACCAATAACACTAGATGGTAAATCAAAAAAAGATTATATAAATAGATATGAAGAATTAGTTGAAAAACTAAATATTAAGGAAATTGAGAATAAATTTCCATCAGAAACATCAGGTGGTGAACAACAAAGATGCGCTATTGTAAGAGCGTTAATTTATTCACCTAAAATCATATTTTTAGATGAGCCAACGGGAAATCTAGATTCAGAGAATACGAAAGAAATAATGGAATTAATAAAGAGAATAAATGTTGAATATAAAACAACAATTATTCAAGTAACTCATAATGATCAAAACGCTGAATATGGAAATAAAATAGTTAGATTTAAAGATGGATTAATAACGGAAATAAAAGAGATATAAGTTAGTTATGGGAATATTGTTTAGGCATACATTACGCAGTGTTAGAAGTAATTTTGGACAAGTATTTGTCATTATTTTGACAATCATGCTTGCTTCAATATTGCTTTTTGTAACATGTTTACTTAAAGATATCTTTTATAATTATCAGTTATCAACAAATGCAAGGATTGCGCAAGATAATGATGTAGAAATTTCAGGGACATTGTTTAGTTCTGAAAGATTAGAAAATATTTTAGAAAATGATTTTAATGGCCAAGTAAAAAGTATTGATAAATATGTTAGAATGACAGGATTAGCTGAATTTGAAAATACTGATAATCTTGGTGATACAATAGTAGTAATAGAAGCAACTGACCTAGATTATGTATATAATAAATATGGAAATTCATTAAGTGTAGTAAAGAGTGTTTCTAAAGATTTTACTTCATCATTTGAAGAAATATGGATCAACGAGAGTTTTGCAAAATCATATAATCTAGATGTAGGGAACTATGTTGAGTTATATATAGGAACTGAAAAAAGAACAGAAACATTTGTAATAACATATATATTTAAAAATTCTAGTATTTTTACAAATTCATCTACATATAATGTTCTTATTGATATAAAGAATGTAACTGTAGATGGATTGATTAACACTGCATATTTGAAGTTAAATGATAATGTAAATATAGATAATTTCATAAGTAGTTTAAATGAAAAAATGGATAATAAAGACCTATCAATAAAACAAGCGATAGATTATAACAAAATATGGAGAGTAGTAAATAATAATACATCGTTGCTTGATGTTCTTATTATATTTATCTTTGCAATAATATTCTTTATTTTATTAACAGCATATAACGTAATTGTTGTTAAAAGAGTAGATGAACTTAACGTATTTAAATCAGTTGGGGCTACTCCAAAACAAAATATTTTAATATTACTATTTGAAGGTTTTTTATATGGTTTAGTAGGAACTGTATTTGGAATATTAGTGGGTAGATTATTAATTACATTAATTAGTGAATTCTTTATACCAGGGTTAAACGGAATTATTAAACCATCATTTTTAGACTATTTTATAACCATAATAGTTTCAATAACAATCTCAATTTTAGCAACCCTTTTACCATCTATAAGGTTACTAAAAAATGGTATTTATACAAGAGAGAGAGAACATGTAACAATTAAGAAAAAGATTAATCCATTATTTTCTTTGATACCATTAGCCATTGCAATTCTTTCAATCTTTATGATAATTTATTTCTCCAATTTAACGATTATTTTTTCGGTTATATTAATAATTTCAATAATAGCTTTTTCGATTCTTTTTGCGCCAAGTATGATACAATTCTTCTCATATATAATTTCAAAAAATAAAGGTAGTCACTCTCTAGCTGGAGTAACAATTAAAAGAAATAATAACGGAAGAACTATTGCAATTTTGATGAGTGCAGTTATGGCTTTTGTTTTTGTATGTATAAGTATTTCTAGTGTAATAGTTACAGCATTAAAACCATTTAACGAAAGATTTAAATCTGATTTAGTCGTTCAAACTATTTCAACTGATGTAGATATGGAGAATGTTAATAATTATATTTCTTCTAAATACGGAGTAAATAATTCTGACTTATTTAAATACACAGAGTTGCAATATAGTAACAATGAATTTAATTATTATGTTGTTGGTGTAAAAAATGCTCATGCTTTAAGAAATATTACATCCCTTACTAACGAAGGAACACATAGATTTAATAATGAATCAAGTGTCGCTATTGTTAATAACGATTTATTAGAAAGATTAAAACTAAAGATGGGGGATAATATAAAAATTAATATTAAAGATGTTGAGTATGAGTATGAAATAATAGGAGTAGATTATACGGAAACATCTACTGATAGATTAATATACATTAACTATAACTATGCTGAATTTAAATTTACAGATTCATTTATTCTTTTAGACTTATCTAAAAATATTCAGAAAAAAGATTTATTTAATGAAATTAAAGAAGGTCTTATTAACGACAATTGTTACATCATTGAAAATCATAGTTGGATATATGGTACAAGTATCGGTGTTGGACAGATATCAACTTTGTTAAATATAGTCATTTATTTAATTGCAGTTATTTCAACTATTGGAATAATCAATATAATCATTTCATATTTAATGAGTAGGAAAAAAGAAATAAAAATATATGTTTCATCGGGTATGGGACGTAAAGAATATATTAAGATGATTTTATTTGAGGGTATTATCATTTCAGTAGTTGGAGCGATATTAGGTATTGTATTTTCATTTGGCTTAAATCTAATTGTTCCAAATTTAGGATATCTAATTGATCGATATATTTCATTAACATTGTTCCCAGTTTATTTGATATACATATTTGTAGCAATAATGTTTGCATTTTCAGTTATCTACTTAGTAATAGGTGCGCGAACAAATAGAAAGATATTTAAAAAATAAATCCAATTATTTTACTGGTAACCAATTTTTTGCTTCTGCTATATCTGAACATTTTGTTAAATAACAATCTTCTCTAGCATATGAAACATAATAGGTTGAATCCATATCAAATGTTTGGAAAACTTTAAATGCTGAAACATTAGCATTCCATGTTTCTGAAGTATAGAATTCTTTTATTAAACCAGAGTTATAGTAAGTTACTTTTATTATTGCTTTTGAATAATATGCGTTAGGATCTCCAGTTCCTTCTGTGATTTCTAATAGGGTATATCTATATTCTTCTTCAAGAGATGTGTCTAAAACATATTCTATTGTAAAGGTATTATCTTCTTCATTGTATTCAATATTAAAGTCAGAAACCGTATTATTAGTTAAATTATGTAATGAAGTAATTAAAAATTTACCATCAAGAGTAGAATTAAATCTAGGTAAATAATCTCTATACTTAATCATTTCATGAGTAAAGTTTGACCAATTTGCTCCAGCAGTTCCATCTTCTTTAACTAGAGAATTATTTACCATTTGATATCCTAGTTTAGTTGATTGTCTAGTAGCATACATTCTTTCACCACAAGTTATACCAGTTGTTGCTATGATAAGTTTACCTATAGGGGAATCAGCTAAAGGGAATTCTTCAATAAATTTATACATATTCTTAAAATATTCATATTGTGATTTCATAATCAAACTATCGACCTTAAGAGTAGTAATAGATCCGAATAAACTCATATTTACTACAGCTTTATCATATACGGTTAAATAAAGAGCATTTTTAGCATACTCGCATGCAAAGTCGTGAGTTTGAATAGCAAAATCTCTATATTGATCTTCAGTAAGTGAATCATATTGTTCTTTAAGATTAACACCAGTTTTTACATTATCAGGTTCAACAGCTAATCTTGTAAATCCGTATGGATTTTCTACATCTGATAATTTGCTAAATGTTGGACCAACATCATATAGATAATATTTTAAGTTTAGAACCGCAAAAAAC
Organism: Clostridia bacterium; assembly: GCA_024685275.1. GTDB lineage: Bacteria > Bacillota > Clostridia > Christensenellales > DTU072 > CAG-1782. The sequence goes on along the minus strand of JAIKVY010000194.1, from coordinate 200 downwards.
ACAAAAGCACAAACAATAACTGTAATTAAAATAGAAACATCTTTTTTTAAATGTTTTTCATATTCGGTTAATACTTTTTTTGTCTTCTTTTTGCTCATATATTCATATATTAATCAAAAATGAACAAATTGTAAAATAAAATAGCGGTTATGTATAGATATAAAGTATGACGATACAATGGCTATGGCTATAAAATACTT
>JAIKVY010000183.1 GCA_024685275.1 Clostridia bacterium | reverse complement strand
AGGAAAAGGTGATAGTGTATTAACTCTTGAAGCAGAGATTAATAAAAATAGAGAAGAATTAGAAAAGAATAAAAAAGAAAAAGAATTAATAGATAAAGAGTTAAATTTAATAAATGGTGAGTTAAAGAAACTAGAGGAAAGTGCACGCTCGAATGATGAGATTGTATCTAAGATAGATAAGGAACTATTGTCACATAAAAACGATATTGATAATCATCAAAAAGAGATTGATAGATTAGATAAAGAAAACAATAAATTAGAAGAGCAAAACAAGAATATAGATCAGGATAAAACAGATAAAAGCATATTATTGGAAGCCGCAAAACAAAAAATGGGTAACCAAAATACAGAAAAAAGTGATGCTAATTCACTTTTAAAACAAATGAGTGATGATATCAATGTATTAGAAACAAAACAATCTGAGTTACAAAATAGTATCAGTTTGAAGGTTGATCAAGTTAACAAAATAGAATCAGATATAAAACTTATTAAACAAGAAGTATTTAACATAGAAAAATCTATTTCAGCAATTCAAGAAGAGATGACATCTTTAACCGCTCAAATTGTAATTAAAGAGGGTGAGATTAATGCAAAAGAAAAAGAATTAAAAGAACTTATAGATAAAGCTATAAAAAATGAGGCTTTAGCAGATAAGAGAGTTGTTTTGGATGATTTAGATAAAGAGAAAAAAGAATTAGCAGAAATTGTTGATAACATTTATCAAAAATTACTTAAATTATCTGAGCAAGTTACAACTGAATCTGAAAATAAAGCTAGAGTTGAAACTCAATTAGACAATCTCAAGAAAGAAATCAATGATACAACAAGTAAGATTGCTGAAGATTATGAATTAGACTATGATGCTGCATTAGAATACAAACTAGAAGAATATGATGATAAAGATGCTCAAAATGAGATGAAATCATTAAAGAGACAATTAACTAGTCTAGGTGAAATTAATGAAAAAGCTATTGAAGATTTAGAAATAAAGAATAAAGAATATAATGATACAAAAATTCAATATGATGATTGCGTAAATAGTAAAGCTTCTATTCTTGAAACTATAAAGTCACTCACAGCAAACATGGAACAAAAATTCAAAGCAAGTTTTGATATTATTAGAGATAACTTTATAAAAGTATTTAATGATATGTTTGATGGTGGACATGGCGATATTAAGATTGCATATAAAGATGGTGTTTCAATCTTAGATTGTGGTGTTATTATTGAAGCTGATCCACCTGGAAAGAAATTACACAATATAGAGTTATTAAGTGGTGGAGAAAGATCGCTTACTGCAATTGCTTTGGTATTTGCTATTCAAGGATTAAATCCAGCACCATTTTGTGTGCTTGATGAAGTTGATTCAGCTCTTGATGATAGTAATGCTGTTGTATATGCAAAATTCTTAAGAAAATTTAGTGGTAAGACACAATTCATTATTGTTAGCCACCGTAAGCCAACTATTGAATTGGCAAATCAAATATACGGAATAACAATGGAAGAAAAGGGAGTAAGTAAATTATTCTCAGTTAAATTAAGCGAAGCTTTAAGATTAGCTAAGCAAGGAGATAGTAATTAATGGGATTATTTAGCAAGATAAAAGAAGGATTAAAAAAGACAAAAGATAATTTTCAAAAGAAAATATTTGAAGTTTTCAAAGCAAGAGAATTAGACGATGATTTTTATGATGATCTTGAAGCAGTATTAATTTCTGCTGATATGGGTGTAATTGCTGCTGAAGAAATCATTGAAGATATGAAAGATGAAGTTTTTAATAGAAGAATAACAAAACCAGAAGATGCAAAAGAATTATTAAAAGAAATACTTGAAAATCAAATTTCATTTGAAATTCCAGAGTATACATATCCATTAGTTATTATGGTAGCAGGCGTAAATGGAGTTGGAAAAACAACAGCAATTGGAAAATTAGCTAATTTATTTAAAAGCGAAGGGAAATCAGTCGTTATAGCTGCTGCTGATACATTTAGAGCTGCTGCAAGTGAACAACTAGAAATATGGGCAGATAGAGCTGGGGTTAGGATCATAAAACAAAATGAAGGAAGCGACCCAGCAGCAGTTGTGTTTGATGCAATCACTTCAATGAAAGCAAAAGGTAATGATGTATTATTAGTTGATACAGCTGGAAGATTACACAACAAGAAAAATCTAATGAATGAGCTCGAAAAGATCAATAGAGTAATAGATAAAGGTTTACCAGATGCAGATAGAAGAAATCTTATAGTCTTGGATGCAACAACAGGACAAAATGCTATTAGCCAAGTAGAAATATTTGATGAAGCAGTAGATATTGATGGAATAATATTAACTAAACTTGATGGAACAGCTAAAGGCGGGGTAGTAATGGCAATCAGCGCTGAATATGAGATACCAGTTATGTATGTCGGTGTTGGTGAAAAAATTGATGATTTATTACCATTTAATCCAAAAGACTTTGTTGATGCTATACTTTAGAAAATAATATATTATTTTGAATAAAAAATATTGCAAAAAATACTCAAATCAGCAAATAAAAAAATCCAAATTTTTATTTGACAAATCTTTTAACTTTGATATATACTTTTCATACTTGTTTGTGCGGGTGTAGCTCAATGGTAGAGTCCCAGCCTTCCAAGCTGGTTGCGTGGGTCCGATTCCCATCACCCGCTCCAGTACCTTAATAAACAAGGTTTACTAAAGATGAAAGTTGGTTCAGGCAAGGAAGGGTAACTGCCTTGGTGATTATCTTTCCTTGACAACTTAAATTAAAACAAATGAACATTTAAAACGTGAACGACATGGACCAGTAGCTCAGTTGGATAGAGCAACAGCCTTCTAAGCTGTGGGTCGGGGGTTCGAATCCCTTCTGGTTCGCCAAAATGGTGGGTGTAGTTCAGTGGTAGAGCGCCAGATTGTGGCTCTGGAAGTCGTGGGTTCAAGCCCCATCACTCACCCCACAATTTGAAAACACATTGGGGTGTAGCCAAGTGGTTAAGGCACGGGACTTTGACTCCCGCATCCGCTGGTCCAAATCCAGCCACCCCAGCCATTAATATTATTTTTCGTGATCCATTAGCTCAGGCGGTAGAGCACTTGACTTTTAATCAAGGTGTCCGGGGTTCGATTCCCCGATGGATCACCATTTTTTTATACTTGCGGTTATGGTGGAATTGGCAGACACGTTAGACTTAGGATCTAATGTCCCCGACGTAAGAGTTCGAGTCTCTTTAACCGCACCAAATTTTTGCGGTAATTGA
>JAIKVY010000139.1 GCA_024685275.1 Clostridia bacterium | reverse complement strand
TTATATGCTGATTTATTGTCTTTCATTTTCTATCCCCTTTTTTCTACTAACTATATTAACACATATCCCTAGATGTTTCACAATACATGTTTTCTTGGCAAAATTAATATTTAAATTTTTATAAGTTGTTAATTTAATCGTATTATTTTTGATTTTTTAGAGTTAATGAAACTATAGTTTCAACATGTGATGTTTGTGGAAACATATCATATGGTTTTACAAATTCTATTTCTAATGAATCATTATTTTCTTTTAGTATTTGTATATCTCTAGTTAGTGTTGCTGGATTGCAACTTATATAATATATTTTATAATCAGTTTTTATCTTCTTTATAGATTCTAATACATTTCTATCGCATCCTTTTCTTGGAGGATCAAGAATTATTATAATCTGTTTATCTTGGTTACTATCAATTACTTTTGGAATTTCTATTGCAGCATCACCATTTATGTTCTGTATTAAATCATTATCTAAGTTATTTATTATTTTGAATCGATCAGCATCTTGAGTTGCTTCTTTAACAATTTCAATATTAACAACCTTTATCTTGTTTTGTGCTAATTTAGCTCCTATTGCTCCAATCCCAGCATATGCATCAATAACTAGAAGATTATCTTTTTTTGCTTTAAGAATACTTGAGATTACATAATTATAAATCTTATCTCTTATTTCGTTATTAAGTTGTAAGAATGAAAATGGATTAACTTCCATCTTTAAACCTAAAATATTAGCATATAGGTCATATTTTCTTATTTCTATCATAGATTCACCTAATATAACATTATCTTGTTTTTGTTTTATCGAAACATATAATGCAAAAGTAGATCCTATCTCTCGTTCAATTAATTGTTCAAACTTATTGATATTCGGTGGCAATTCTCTATTTGTAACCAACACTACTGTATAACCATTATCTACTTTACGTATTACTAAATGTCTTAATAATCCCTTCTTTGTTATATCGTTATACACTGTTAAATTATTATTGTTTGCATATTCTAATGCACATTTTATAAATGGTTCAACCCATTCTCCATGTAAAAAACATTTTGTTATTGATGCTATTTTGTGTGAATTTTTTTCATAGAATCCGACGGCAACTTTGTTATTTACTGTTCCAAATGGTAATTGTATTTTATTTCTATATCCAAGTTCTAATTCTGATGGTTCTACATCTTCTATCTTAATGTTTAACATTACATTCTTTTTAAATAGATTTTCTATGTTTTGCTTTTTTATTTCTAGTTGTGTTTTATATTGCATATGCAATAAATCACACCCACCACATCTTGGAAATCTATTACATTCTGGTTTTATCCTTTCTGATGATGGCTCTATAACGTTCAAAAGAATAGTAAATATTAATTGTCTTTTTACATAGGTTACTCTTACCTTAACTTTTTCACTTTTTAGAGCATATGGAACAAAAAATGTAAACCCATTTTCATCATGAGCTATACCTTCTCCATCCATACCATAACTATCAATTACTAATTCTAAAAAATCACCTTGCTTATATTCTGCCATTTTTATCTACTTATTTTTAATTTTGATTCTATTATTTCTACAATTCTTTTTGTTGCATTTCCATCATCATATGAATTACATTCTTTTAAATGATTTTCTACTCTTTTTACATATTCATTTTTATTAAATTTTAATATGTTTTCATTGAGTTCATTATTTGTAATAGCAATACTAAATGGCCATTTTTCAACTGGATATGATAATGTTCTATCCCCATTCATATAATAATCTAAATCTGGAGCATATATAAATACAGGTTTCTTTTCTTTACCCAATGAAAAATCCCACATACACGAAGAATAATCTGTAATTAATACATTTGAAATAATGATTAATTCATTAATGTCTGGATAATTAGATACATCTATTATTCTACTATCATTAATAGTCCTCTCATCTTCTACAAAATAATGTGATCTAAATAATATTTTCCATTCCCCACCAAATTTAGTATTTAATGTTGTGATTAATTGTTCAATGTCTAAGTTATAATCTGTTTTCTTTTTTAGTTTTCTAAATGTAGGAGCATATAGAATAACTTTGTCACCTTTATTTATCCCAAGTTTTTCCCTGATTTCATTCTCTAAATTAGTTGAATGATTGAATAACAAATCATTTCTTGGCAATCCTGAATTAATAAATACATCTTTGTCAAAGCCAAATGAGTAAAATGTATCATTTGTGAAATATTCACTTCCTGATATAAATAGATCTGGTTGAAAGTTTCTTCTTATAAATCTTTTTCTTTCGCTCTTTGAACAAAAATCTAGAAATTTTGTCCCAATATGTTTGTAATTCATAGCTCCGTGCCAAGTGTTTATAAAGAATTGATTCTTTCTATTTGTTGCCAATTCCTGGAAAAAATCATTTGTAATAACAACTTTACTATTTAATTGAGCAAGTGTACTTTTAATCGTATTCTTTTTGTATACTTTATATTCTTTTGCTTCATCTTTATAGTTATCTGCATTACCTGTAATTAAAGCAATATCTATTTTATCTCCGTGTTTTTCTTTTAGATTATTAATTAAATATTTTATATTACACGCTAATCCTGATTTTCTATTTAGAATGAAAGTTACCTTATTCTTTTTAATCGGGATAAATAAACATATTAAGTGTTCAAAGAATCTAATAACTGAAACTATATTATATATAATAAAGTCCTTCATGGCTTTTTTATAGTTTACAAATTCCTCACTCTTTAATATAGTTTTGTCATTATACTCTATTTCTTCAGTTAAATATTTGTTCCAAAAATCAATGTTTGTAATCTCTTTATATCTATTTTTGTATTCCAAAGTGGCATATTTGTATTTTTTATTAATTAAACGCGATATTTTAAAATAGTTTAAAATTAAATTAATTGCTTTTTGATACGATTTTTTTGTAACAAAGATTTTATCATTTTCCTTTGAAAAGTTTACAATACATTTTTTCCCTGCGACATCTGAAATTAGTGGTTTATATGTTGTAGTAAAACCTATACCATGTCCTTTTATTAGCCATTTTATCATGCCTTTTATTAACTCTTTCTTTCCACCTTTTTTATCATAGATATACTTTTCTTTTGCTTTAATTAATTCTTCTTTGGTTATTATTTGGTCTTTTAAGTCATCAATATCTTCTACTCTATATGTAAAATATCGTATTTTATTGTTTATCTTAAGCGCATCATTTTCTTTAATAAAATCTATACCTTTAAGATAATCCTCTATTCCCTTTAACATTAAATTACCATCGTTATATCTATATGTGAGTATGTTTTTAATAACCCTTTTGAATAACATCTTTTTTAGTTTTGATTTAGTGAATGTATCATAATGAATAGCATTAATAATGCACTGATTTCTCCAATAATAATACTCCAAATAACCTGTTCTTTTCTTGTTAAAATCTTCATGTAAAACACTTATTCCATTTAGAGTTATAAACTGTGTTCCATTTCTTAATCCGTATTCAACATCATCTCGTTTTATAAATAATGGTAATGGTAAATTATCTTTATTAATCATTTCCATTGGCATACAACAATACCACCAAGAACAATAATTAGCTTTTGCTCCTTTTTCATTATCTAAAACATTTTTTAATTCTCTAAGATCATAATTATGCTTGATTGGTTTATGTCCTAATTCGGTATAATAATCTGTTAATTCCGTTTGTAAATATTTGTTTTCAAGAGTTATCATACCGCCACAAACAAATGCAGATATATATTCTTTTTTAAGAGTTCTTAGCAAATTTAATGTTCTAATTAGGGCTTCTTCACTAAAAACAATATCATCATCCATGAATAATATATGACTAAATTTTTCTTTTTCCTGAGTATTTAATATTTCAATAATACCTCTCGTGAATCCACCACTACCACCCGTATTTTTGTTTTGAAAAATAGTTATATTTTTATCTAAACTTGGAATATCTAAACTCTTTCCATTATCAATTATGAATGCCTTGAAATAATCTTTGTATTCTTTGTTTTTAAATATTTTTTCTTCTAGACATCCTATGTTTCTTTCAACAAATTTTTCTCTTTTGTATGTACAAATATTTAAAGCAATTTTTGTTTCGTTTTCTTTCTCTATTTCTGTTATTATTTCTCCACCTAAAAACTTAACACCATTTTCTAAGCTTGTTATGTTGAAACAAATAATGCCTGATTCTACTGTTGGTATATTAAGTGAATAATTATCTTTATATTCTTGTTCTATTAGATTATTAACTTCTACATCCCCATCATCTTTAAGTATTTTATTTATAATCTCTAATTTAAATGAACCTTCACATTTTAGATTTATAGTAAATGATTTACAAATAGTATATTGTAGCCATTTCTCTATTGAAAAAGCATTGTAATAAGTATCAGTCGATATTGATTCACCTTTATTTAATACAATTGGGTATTCGGCATTTATATTATTTGTTTCAGTGCCACCACCATATCTAAAAAATAACTCTTTAGTATCATTAAAATCTTGTGATGGAAAAATTATATTTTGTAGAACTAATTTCATTTCTTTTGAACTTCTTTAATAATTGTTGATGAAATTTCTGGTGTTCTTGGTAAATAAACAACTTCACAATATTCTTTTAGAAAATCAAACTTTCCTTTCCAATCATCACCCATAACAAAGACATCTACTTTGTTGTTTTTTATATCATCTATCTTTTGATCCCAACTATTTTCTGGAATAATCTCATCAACATATTTTATTGCCTTTAAATGTTTTTCTCTTTCTTCATACTTAAAAGTGCTAATTTTGCCTTTTTCTTCATTGAATTCATCTGTAGATAATCCAACAATTAAATAATCTCCAAGCGCTTTAGCTCTTTCTAATAAATTAATATGTCCATAGTGAAATAAATCAAATGTGCCATATGTAATAACTTTTTTCACAATTATTCCTCTTTATAAATATATATTTATCTTTGCTATAATATACCATTATTAGCGTCTTTCTTCAAGTTATAGCACAATGTCATTGGATAATCCGCCTATTCCAACAACCCTAATTTTATGTGGCAAACAAATGATTGTTTGTCCGCCTTTTGTTATTTTTTGACTATATACACAATCTTTTCTTATACTACAATTTGCTTCTATCATATTTGCTGAATTATTTTCTATTACTAGTATATTAATTGCTTCTCCAATCGATATATTAACAATAACTGAATTCCCATCTATTTGTTCAGTAACAAATTCATTGTTTATTTGTGTTGTGGTATTCGTTTTTAAATCATATTCATATATAACATTACCATCATATTGAACTTGTATCTTTTCTAATGGTTTATCTACTTTAGGTAAGAAAATAACTAAAAATAATCCAACAAGCAATATGAGTATTATTATGTATACAATAATATCCCCTTTAGAAAATATTTTACTATTCCTTGCTTTATTTAATTGTTCCCTCAATTATGCTTTTCTCCGTAATTTTGAATCCACTTATATTAGATTGAGCATAAATGGTTCCATCTATTTCATAACAAACAGCATATGTTAAATCAGTTTTTATTACTTCTTCATATCCTAAAACCATGTATGCTGTCGTATATGCATCTAAATATGCTCCACTATCACCTAACATAGTTATCGTTATCGTTGAATTATCAATTGGATAGCCTGTTTTCGGATCTATGATATGGCAATATCTTTTACCATCAATTTCATAATATCTTTCATAATCACCACTTGTTGATATATTATTATTTTTTAAATTGAATGAACAATATGTACTACTCATCTCTGTGTTCTTGTTATATCTAGGATTAGTAAGTAATATATTCCACTCTCTACCCATTTCATTTGTTAAAACTGACAAACTACTATTTCCAAAAGAAATATATCCTCTCCCAATTCTGTTCTTTTCAAACAATGAATAAATTAAATCACTAGCATATCCTTTTACAATACCACCTAAATCTATTTGCTGAGTGTATTTTTTACCATCAACTGTTACTTCTTTTGTCCCTTTTGTGATTATATATTTTCCATCTTCTTCTTTAGCTGAAAACAATGAAAAATCAACTAGTTCCTTAAAAGCTTCGATATATTTTGTATCTGGAAGTAGGTATGATCCTTCCTCAGAAAAATCTCTATCATAATCTTTTGTTTTGGAATAATTTGCTTTAAAAAATCTACCAGTAAATCCCCATAGGTCGGTTAATAAATAAACAGTCGGATCAAACGCTCCATCTGTTTTATTAAATACATCTTTAGCTATATTGAAGATTTCATATGTGTAATTATTTACTTCTATTGATTCTCCAGGATTAGCTTTATTGATTTTATCAACATCAGAATCTACAACATTTGAATCTACTTGCTTTTTTAAATCATCTAAAATTTCATCTATTTGTCCTTCTAATTTGGAAAACATGCTTTGTGTTGTATATGCATATACATTAATTGATGTTCCAAAATACGCTAAAGAATTATATGAATTTAATTTTGTTGTACAACCTGAAAACATTGTAACAAAAACAACAGCAACAACTATGACTAAAATGTATATTATCTTATTTTTACTCTTTTTCTTTCTCATACGTTTATTATATCATATTCACTGATTTTCTTCATTTGTTTTGTAATATTTATGTAATACGAAAAAAGACTCCTTTTTGTCGGAGTCTTAATTCTGATTTAGTTTGATGCTTTTAGCATCTAAGGAAAGAAGGATACATGAAATAAAATTCATTTATTATGTGAATGTGAATTTTTATTCATATTTATATAATACACTTATTCTTTTATTTAGTCAACAAAAAATTTCAAATAATATTAAAAAATTATTTATGTTTGTTTTACATAGATTTTCTGATTTTTTATAATAAAAATAAGTAAAAAATATTTAATAAAAACTCTTAATATTTATGGAGGAAATATGACTAATAATGAAGAATTAAAAGATTTTATAGCCGAAAATGACGTGAAATTTATCAGACTTTCATTTGTTGATCTTGATGGAACTCAAAAAAATGTTGCAGTGATGGCTGATGTAATTGATGATATTTTACAAAATGGATTAACAATTGATTCATCAATATTGGAAAACAATAGTGAAAAAGTTAAAGAAGTATGCTTATTCCCTGATATAAATACGCTTCATATTTTACCTTGGAGGCCACAACATGGAAGAGTTGCAAGATTTATTTGTGATATAAAGAACGTTGATAAGAGTAATTCTGTATTTGATAGCAGATTAGTTTTAAAAAATGTTATATCTGAATTAAAAGAATATAACCTATCTGTTAATATTGGAACTGATAGTGAGTTTTATTTATTTAAAACCGATGATCAAACTAATCCAACAAAACAAACTTTGGATAATGCTGGATACTTAGATGTTTCTCCACTTGATAAAAGTGAAAATGTTAGAAGAGAAATTTGTTTAACTCTAGAAGAAATGAATATCAAACCACTATCTTCTCATCATGAAAAAGGGCCAGGACAAAATGAAATTAAATTTATTAGAACTGGAGCATTAAACGCTTGTGATAACTACATTATTTTCAAATCAGTTGTAAAAGCTATTTCAACAAGAAATGGATTGTTTGCTTCATTCATGCCAAAACCATTAATGGATAATTATGGTAATGGATTATCATTAAACTTTGATATTGCTAAAAATAACGTTTCTATATTTAACAACGAAGAAAATAAAGATTTAGCTGAAAACTTTATTGCAGGTGTTCTAAATAGAAGCTTAGCTGGAACAATTTTGTTTAACTCTTTCCCTAATTCATTCAATCGAATTGGAAACTTTAATGCTCCAAGCGTTATTGATTTTTCTCAAAATGTGGATTCATTTATTAGATTGTCACATAAAAATGGAAGAAAAAGACTTGAGTTTAAATCGTGTGATAATCTAATAAATGAATCTACATTTTGAGAAAAATCAATAACGCTTGGAGCATTAAAGTTTCCAATTCGATTAAATGAATTAGGATATGAATTAAATAAAATTGTTCCAGCCAAGCTTCTATTTAAAACTCCAGCAATAAAGTTTTCAGCTAAATCTTTATTTTCTTCGTTGTTAAATATGGAAACGTTATTTTTAGCAATATCAAAGTTTAATGATAAACCATTACCATAATTATCCATTAATGGCTTTGGCATGAATGAAGCAAACAATCCATTTCTTGTTGAAATAGCTTTTACAACTGATTTGAAGATAATGTAGTTATCACAAGCGTTTAATGCACCAGTTCTAATAAATTTAATTTCATTTTGTCCTGGGCCTTTTTCATGATGAGAAGATAGTGGTTTGATATTCATTTCTTCTAGAGTTAAACAAATTTCTCTTCGAACATTTTCACTTTTATCAAGTGGAGAAACATCTAAGTATCCAGCATTATCCAAAGTTTGTTTTGTTGGATTAGTTTGATCATCTGTTTTGAATAAATAAAATTCGCTATCAGTTCCGATATTTACAGATAGGTTATATTCTTTTAATTCAGATATAACATTTTTTAAAACTAATCTGCTATCAAATACAGAATTACTCTTATCAACGTTCTTTATATCACAAATAAATCTTGCAACTCTTCCATGTTGTGGTCTCCAAGGTAAAATATGAAGCGTATTTATATCAGGGAATAAGCACACTTCCTTAACTTTTTCACTATTGTTTTCCAATATTGATGAATCAATTGTTAATCCATTTTGTAAAATATCATCAATTACATCAGCCATCACTGCAACATTTTTTTGAGTTCCATCAAGATCAACAAATGAAAGTCT
>JAIKVY010000130.1 GCA_024685275.1 Clostridia bacterium | reverse complement strand
TAATGTTACCTTATGTGTTGGAAATGCAACACAATACTTACCATTTTCGCTAACTACGGGATTTATGCCATCATATTCACATCTTGTTGGCTTATCCTCCAAGCAATCATACATTGCATCAATTAAGTCATCAATATAAAGTAGTTCAACCTTATTTGATCTATCACTAACAGTAAATTCCTCATCATTAGCTATTGCCCAACAGAATGTAGATACAGCAGAATTATATTTAGGTCTAGAATGTCCCATCAAATTGGGGACTCTGTAAATATATACTTTAGCACCAGTTTCCTTAGAATACTTTTCTAGGTACTCTTCTCCTGCCAATTTACTTTTACCATATTCACCATTGTATCTGCCAATCAAAGTTGCTTGAAGTGATGAAGAAAGCATAATAGGTGCTTTATTACCATATTTCTTTAATGTGTCTAATAATGTAGTAGCAAATCCAAAGTTTCCTTTCATAAAGTCTTCTGGATTTGTAGGTCTATTCACACCAGCTAAATTGAATACAAAATCACACTTAGAACAGTATTCATCCAGCTTAGATTCATCACCCAAATCATATTCATATATTTCTTCTATATGAATGTTTGGTCTAGTTTTGTTTTTACCATCTTTGATATTTTTAAGATTATTAACTAAAGCAGTACCAACCATTCCCTTAGCACCAGTTACTAATATTCTCATTAATCTTTTCTCCAAACCATTCTATTTACGATATTAGTATATGATTGAATAATTCTAACGACCTTCATTGATACTGTGGTATCAATATAATCAGGACATGGTTTACCTAAAACATTATTTTGTTTCATTTCAATTGCCATTTCAGTTGCTTGAAGTAATTCTTTTTCAGTAATACCAGCAATAATAAAATCACCAGCTTCAACTGCTTCAGGTCTTTCAGTAGATGTTCTGATACAAATGGCAGCAATTGGACTACCAATTGATAAATAGAAACTTGATTCTTCAGGTAGTGTTCCACTATCTGAAACAATTGCAAGTGCGTTCATTTGTAAGTTATTATAGTCATTAAAACCTAGTGGTTCGTTTACTCTTACTCTAGGATCTAATTTAAATCCACTAGCTTCTAATTTCTTTTTGCTTCTTGGATGACAAGAATATAATATTGGCATATCATATTTTTGAGCAAGTGCATTAATAGCGTTAAATAAATTGTTGAAGTTTTTATCGCTATCTAAATTTTCTTCTCTATGAGCTGAAAGTAAGATATAATTATTTTTCTTTAATCCTAATCTATTTAGCACATCGCTCTTTTTAATTTTATCTAAATTCATAGATAATACTTCGACCATAGGTGAGCCAGTTACATAAGTTCTTTCCTTTGGCATACCACATTCAATTAAGTATCTTCTGGCAGCTTCTGAATAAGGTAAGTTTACATCTGAAATAATGTCAACAATTCTTCTATTAGTTTCTTCTGGTAAACACTCATCCTTACATCTATTACCAGCTTCCATATGGAATAATGGAATATGAAGACGCTTTGCGTTAATTGCAGAAAGACATGAATTAGTATCGCCTAATACTAGTACTGCTTCAGGTTTTAATTCAACCATTAAATCATATGTTTGACTTAAAATATTAGCACAAGTTTCACCAAGGTTTTTACCTGCAACATGTAGTAATACATCTGGTCCACCAAGTTCAAAATCTTCCCAAAATACTGTAGAAAGGTTCTTATCATAATTTTGGTTAGTATAACAAATACATGTATCTAGATATTCTCTAGATCTTTTCATTACTGCAGCTAATCTAATAATTTCTGGTCTAGTACCGCAAATTATTAATAACTTTGTTTTACCGTTTTCTTTCCAGTTAAACATAAGAGACCTCCTATTTATCTTCAGCTAATCTTTCTTGAATATACTTTAATGTCAATAGTTTTTCTTTAACTTGTTCAACATTTAATATCTTTGTATTATTGGAATTAAATGATTTTAAATCTGGTCTCTCTTCACCTTTACTAAAATATTTATCATAGTTTAATCCACGATTATCACATGGAACCCTATAATAATTCCCCATATCTACAGCGTGAGCACATTCTTCATCAGTAAGAAGTGTTTCATACATTTTTTCGCCATGACGAATACCAATAACTTTAATATCTTCTTTTTTACCACCAAACAAGTCACATACAGCCTCGGCTTGTGTTTGAATTGTACATGCTGGAGCTTTTTGAATTAATAAGTCACCATTCTCACCATGTTCCATAGCAAACATTACTAAATCTACTGCTTCTTCAAGCGACATAATAAATCTAGTCATTTCACCTGAAGTAATAGTTATTGGGTTGCCTGCCTTAATTTGATCAATCCATAAAGGAATAACTGATCCTCTAGAACACATTACATTACCATATCTAGTACAACAAATTTTAGTATTTCTACTACTCCTAGATTTAGCAGTAGCGACGCTTTCTTCTAATGCTTTAGATTTACCCATTGCATTAATTGGATATGCAGCTTTATCTGTTGATAAACAAACAACAGCTTTAACTCCTTCTTCAATAGCTGAAGTTAATACATTATCTGTACCAATAATGTTTGTTCTTACAGCTTCCATTGGGAAAAATTCACAACTTGGAACTTGTTTTAAAGCTGCAGCATGGAAAATATAATCAACACCATACATTGCACCTCTAACACTTTCTAAGCTACGAACATCTCCGATATAAAACTTAACTTTTTCAGATTCATTAGGATACTTAACTTGTAATTCATGACGTAAATCATCTTGTTTCTTTTCATCACGTGAAAATACTCTAATTTCCTTTATATCTGTTGTTAAAAATCTATGAAGAACTGTAGAACCAAAAGATCCTGTTCCTCCTGTAATCATTAATACTTTATCTTTAAAAAATGACATGATTAACTCCTTATCTATTTTTATACATTTTTTCATAATATGTTAAATATGCACCACTAGTGCATTCATCTAACCAGTCTTTATGATTTTTATACCAATCAATAGTTAACTTAATACCATCTTTAAACATAATTGTTGGTTGCCATCCAAGCTCTGCCATTGCTTTAGCTGGATCAATGGCATATCTTTGATCATGACCTTTTCTATCAGTTACATATGTTATTAATGATTCAGGTTTATTAAGTTCTTTAAGTATTATTTTAACTATTTCAATATTAGCTTTTTCATTATGTCCACCTAGATTATATACTTCGCCTATTCTACCTTTTTCAAGTACCGCAAGTATTCCTCTACAATGGTCTTCTACATATAACCAGTCTCTCACATTTAAGCCTTCACCATACACTGGTAGTGGCTTATCATGATTAGCATTATTAATCATAAGTGGGATAAGCTTTTCAGGGAATTGATATGGACCATAATTATTAGAACATCTACTAATAGTTACAGGTAGTCCATATGTTCTATGATAAGCAAGAACTAATAGGTCAGCTGATGCTTTAGATGTAGAATATGGAGATGATGTATGAATTGGAGTATCTTCATGGAAGAATAAATCAGGTCTATCTAGTGGTAAATCACCATACACTTCATCTGTACCTACTTGATGGTAACGCTCAATACCGTATTTTCTACATGCATCCATTAACACTTGAGTACCTAATATATTAGTTTCTAAGAAAATCCCGGGATTTTCAATACTCCTATCAACATGAGATTCAGCGGCAAAGTTTACTACAATATCAGGATGTTCTGTTTCAAAAATTTTGAAAATACCATCACGATTTCTAATATCTTCTTTATAAAAGATATAATTAGAATTGTTCAATTCTTCTTTAATTGTCGATGGATTAGCAGCGTATGTTAATGCATCAACATTAACAACTTTCCATTCAGGTCTTTCTTTTAATAATAATTTACAGAAGCAGTTACCAATAAAACCTGCTCCACCTGTTACTAATATTGTCTTCATAATACCTCTCCCATCATATTCAGATATTTTTCTATTCTTTTTATTGCTTCTTTTAATGCTTCTAATGAGTATGCATAAGATATTCTAACAAACCCTTCTCCACTATCGCCAAAAGCAGTACCAGGAACAACAACAACATGTTCTTTTTCTAACAAATCGGTCGCAAACGCTTCAGAAGTCATTCCATATTTTCTAACATCCGGAAAAATATAGAATGCACCTTTTGGTTCAAAACAAGGCAGTCCTAATCTATCAAATTCTTTTAATAAATATTTTCTTCTCTTGTCATACTCTTTTTTCATTTTTTCAATATCTTTATCGCCATTTCTTAAAGCTTCAATTCCAGCATATTGTGAAATGGTAGGAGAACACATAATAACAAATTGATGAATCTTCTTAATTTGATCAACTATGGTTTTTGGTCCCATAAGATACCCTAGACGCCAACCTGTCATAGCGTAAGTCTTAGAAAAACCATTAATTGTTATTGTTCTATCTTTCATACCAGGCAAGGAGCCTATAGAGTAATGTTTGCCATAATACGTAAGTTCTGAATATATCTCATCAGAAATAACCAATAAATCATTTTTAATTACTACATCAGCAATTTTTTCTAAATCTTCTTTAGTCATAATCGCTCCAGTTGGATTATTAGGATAATTCATTAATAATATTTTTGTTTTATCAGTTATTACGCTTTCTAACTCTTCAGTTGTTAGCCTAAATTCATTTTCATTTTTGAGTTTGATTTTTACAGGAACACCACCAGCCAATATAATATCTGGCTCATAGCAAACATAGTTAGGCTCTAAGATAATTACTTCATCACCAGGGTTTATACAAGTTCTTAATGATATATCAATAGCTTCAGAGCCTCCACAAGTAACAATTATCTCATCACTACTATAATCTAAATTATATTTTCTTTTATTCCATTTAGATATTTCTTCTCTTAATTCTGGCAGTCCTTGATTTGAAGTATAGAATGTTCTTCCTTGTTCTAAAGAATAAATTCCTTCTTCTGTAATATGCCATGGAGTTTCAAAATCAGGCTCACCAACACCTAAAGATATACAATCTTCAATTTTATTAGCTATATCAAAGAACTTTCTAATACCAGATGGTTTTATTTCTTTGATTTTATCTGAAGTGAAGTCTCTCATAGTATCACACTGGTTCTCTTATCTTCTAATTTATCTTGAATTTGAACGCCATGATCCTTATATTTCTTTAAAACAAAATGTGTTGCAGTAGAATTGATATATTCTATTGTTGCTAATTTGTTGAAAACAAATGAAGAAACCTCCTTCATTGATTTTCCATTAACAATCACCATAAAGTCATATGTTCCTGACATAAGATAAACAGAATCAACTTCATCAAATCTAGAAATGCGGTTAGCAATTCTATCAAAGCCAGTTCCTCTTTGTGGAGTAACTTTTACTTCAATTAATGCATTACACTTTTCCTCCGTTACCTTATCCCAGTTAATAATTGTATCATATCCACAAATAACTTTTTTGTTTTCTAATTCTGCAATTATTGATACGATTTCATTAACCGTTTCCCCAAGCTCGTCAGCAATTTCTTCAACAGACATCTTTGCGTTGTGCTCAATCAACTCTAATAACTTTTTCATAAATAAACTCCATTTAAAAGAATATTTTTATTTTCTTTGTTTTTCCATTTCGTTTTTAAAATCTTTAAGCATAGATATATAATCATACTTGGGGTGATAATTCAATTCATTAACCGCATTTGTAATATCCATGATGTATTGCGGAGCATTTGGCTTATCCGGTCTATCTATAATTTTTGATTTATGGGATGAATTTCCAAATACTTCAATAATTCCATTTATTTGATCTTCTAAAGTAGTACCTATTCCTGTGCCTACATTATAATGTCCATTTTTCAAATTTACAAAGGTTGCTTTATAAAGCATTTGGCAAAAATCCTTAACATAAACCATATCTTTTTTTCTTGTCTTATCTCCCCATATTTCAATGTTTTCACCATTTATTGCTTTATCTATTAAGACTCTATAGCCTATTTTTCTAATAATACCATCAACATAGTATTCATCAATAGGAGAATATAAATAAATTGTTGGCAATCTAAAAATAAAGCTTTTTAGCCCATACATTTCATGATAGTTATGTATCATATCAACAGTGAAATTTTTAGTCATAACATAAATAGTATGATCTGTTTTAAAGCTAAAATTACGTTCCATAAAGGGATGTAAAACGATATTTTTCTCAGAATAATCCTTAATATCACCAAATGATTGTGCATATAAAATTCTATCAGCATGATTTTCACGGCAATATTCTAAAATATTTAAATTACCTGTTATATTAATATCAATATATTTTTGAGGATCATACCCCTTCATTCTAGCAGGCATTATTCCTGCCAAATCTATAACAGCATATACACTAGATGGTAAATTAGCAAAATCTTCTTTTTTTCTTATATCAATCTTAATATATTCTATATTTTTGTTTTCAAAATAATTAGATTCTCTAGTACCACATGCAATAATGTTAAAATCTTTAGGATAACCAGTTTCAATAAAATAATCAATTAAATATCTACCAGTATCACCAGTCGCACCAAAAACAACTATATTTTTCACCATTAAACCTCCTTTAGTACTATCTTTATATATTGATGTATGTTACTCATAAACATATCCACATCATTTCTACTATCAAATTGAAAAACTAATGTACCTATTGCTTCATTTGCACCAGTAAATCCACCGATCAGGTCACCAGGTTTAACCCACAAATCTTTCTCGACAATTTGGCCATTTATATCTTTACTTATATCTAAATAGCTAAAAACACCAGGTTTATCAGAGTGTAGAATCACCTCTACAAGATTATCTTTCATTAACTTTGGGTTAATCGGAACTAACGGTAAACCAACAGAAAATCTAATTTCATTGCTAATAATAATAGCTCCAGATCCTAACTCAATCATTTCAGATAGTCTATTTCCTCCACCTCTAGGAGTACACTCCATAATATATGCCTTGCCATTATTGCATTCTCTAACTTCAATATTAAAAATTGCTGTTTTCATATTTAACAAAGTAATCAATCTTTGAATTTCTGATTTTAAATATTCCACATTTTTATTTGAAATGCTTGCAGGCCAAGAATAGCCTGAGGGAGTATATGGATTACTTGCATATTTATCAAAATACTGACAATTAAACCCCCATGATACAAATTTCCCATTAATACAAAAAGAGTCACAATCAGACGAGAATCCCTTTTGAGTAAGAAAATCTTCTATAATAAATTCATTGCAGTGAGAGAATTTAAGAGCATACTCAATTGCTTCTTTTAAATCTTCAATTTTTTCTACTTTTTTTACGCCCTTTGACCCAGCTGAATCAGTCGGTTTAACAATTACAGGCCAATTAAATAACTCAGTTTCAGATAGAGCCAAATCAATATTAGTATAAGCTTTTGAATTAGGAACATTAAAGCCATTTTCAAACAAAAATTTTCTAAATAGTCCCTTATTTTGTAAAATACTTATTGATTCATAAGAGCCTGCTGATGGAAGTCCAAGTTTTTCAGCAACGTATGCAGCTGTTACTACACCAGGATCACATGCAAACGACATAATTCCGTCAATTTTCATTTCTTTAGCTTTATTAAGAACTGCTTCTTTGTCAATTATTGAAACATTTTGATATTCGTCAGAATACTTATGGGCAATATTATCTGGTAAATAATCGCAAGTTATAACATATATACCTAACTTATGTGCTTCTCTAATAATAGGTAAAGCAAACTTTGATCCGCCTAAAAGCAATAATTTTTTCATAATTTATCTCCTTCATTTTAATCACAAAGGCTTAAAATATATTTCCCATATTCAGTCATTTTAAGTTCTTCGCCAATTTCTTTTAATTTTTCGGTAGAAATAAATCCTCTACGCCAAGCAATTTCCTCTATACAACTCAAATAAAAGCCCTGTCTTTCTTGAACAGTTTCAACAAATTCAGCAGCTTGAAGCATCCCTTTAGGGGTACCAGTATCAAGCCAGGCAAATCCTCTTGCAAACAATTGAACTTTCAATTTATTTTTTTTTAGGTATGCTTTATTTACTTCTGTTATTTCTATTTCACCTCTTTTAGATGGTTTAATGCTTTTAGCAATTTCGATAACTTCATTATCATAAAAATACAATCCAGGAACAGCATAATTGCTCTTAGGCTTTTCAGGTTTTTCTTCAAGGCTAATTACATTATTATACTTATCAAATTCAACAACACCAAATGCTGATGGATCTTTAACAGGATATCCAAAAATTGTAGCACCAACATTAGAATTAATTGCTGAGCGAAGTATGGACGTCATGTTTGTTCCATAAAACACATTATCACCTAATACTAGGCAAACAGAATCTTTACCTATGAAATCCTCGCCTATAATAAAAGCATCAGCAAGGCCACGCGGTTTTTCTTGAATTTTATAAGTAAAATTAACACCTATTCTTGAGCCATCCCCAAGAAGTTTTTTATATAAAGGTAAATCTTCTGGGGTAGATATAATTAATATATCATTAATTGATGCAAGTAACAACACCGATAGAGGATAATAAATTAAAGGTTTGTCATAAATTGGTAACAATTGTTTAGAAATAGACTTAGTCATAGGATATAATCTAGTTCCCTTGCCTCCTGCCAAAATAATTCCTTTCATAAATTGTGCCTCCTACTTTAATATTATATTACATATTTTATCAATATCTTCTTCAGATAAATCAGCGTATAACGGCAATGTTAACACTCTATCAGCAAGATATTTTGCAACAGGTGTCGCTTCAACATTAGCATAATCAAATGAAGAATAACATTCCAACTCATTAACTAAAGGATAAAAATATTTTCTTGCGATGATATCATTTTGTTTCAACTCAAAAAATATGTCATCTCTTGTCTTTTTAAATCCGTCAAAGATAACTGGTAAATATGCGTAATTAGGTGTTACATTTTCCTGTTGCTTGCAAAAATGAATTCCATTTACACCACCTAAATTCTTTTTATATCGTTCGACAACAAGTCTTCTTTTTTCAATTTCTCTTTCAATATGACGGAGATTACATATCCCCATAGCAGCTTGAAATTCGTTCATTTTAGCATTACCGCCAATATATAAAGTATCTTCTGGTCCATGAATTCCAAAATTTTTCAAATCATTCATTTTTACGATTAAATCATCATTTTTAAAGCACACAGCACCACCTTCAATCGTATTAAAAACTTTTGTGGCATGAAAAGAAAACATAGTAAAATCACCAAAGCATGCTGATGATACACCTTTATATTTAACAGCAAAAGCATGAGCCGCATCATAAACCACCTTCAAATTGTGTTTTTTTGCAATAGCATCTATCTTTTCAACATCACACATATTTCCGTACACATGAACTGGGCAAATGGCAACTGTTTTATTTGTAATTAATTTTTCAATTTTATTAGCATCAATGCAGTAACTTTCGGGATCAACATCACAAAATACCGGAATCAAACCTTTTCTAACAAATGCATGTATAGTCGAACAAAAAGTAAAAGGAGTAGTAATAACTTCACTTCCCTTAGGAAAATCAAGTGCTTCCCAAATTCCCTCTAAAGCTAAATGCCCATTAGTATACAAAGCAATATGCGGAATTTCTAGATACTTTTCCAATTCTATTTGTAATTCTTTGTGTTTAACTCCCATATTAGTTAACCAATGTGAGTTCCATAATTCTCTAATTTCCTCAATATATTCATCAAAATCAGGCATTGATGAACGTGTAACATTAATCATATTATTCTCCTCCTTTATTAGTAGATGAATTAGAATCTAACCTTTTTTTCTTAAAAAACTTTAATAACATATTTTTAAAATAAAAATACGGCTCAAAATGCATAATTCTAGCTCCGAAAAAATATATTGAAATTCCTAGAGGAACTTGAATTATTAATTTTATCCAATTTGAAACATTAATATAATTAATTGAATAAACAATGCAAAACATAATGACAGAAAGAATAAAGTAAGGAATGATATCAAACAATTGTTCTTTTACTCTATAATTCAATAATTTTTTGTTAGGAAAGCCATTAATTATAAGTGAAATCACTGAAGTAGCGATAGTTCCCAATGCCAAAAACAAAGGTCCGTTCCAAATTGTAGAAACAATTACAATTAAAGCAATTACTTTTTTTATAATTTCCATATATAAGAAATAATCACTTTTGCCAACTGCTTTAATTGCATTTAAATTCGCAGTATGAATGGGATATAATGCATAAACCACACAAAAAATTTGAAGATATGGAACAGCAGGCAACCATTTATCAGTTAATAGAACTGATACTAAAGCAGGAGCACAAGCAGCAAGGCCAAGCATTATTGGCCACATAATAAATGATCCTATTTTTATTGCTTTTCTAGTTAATCTTTTTAACTCATCACAATTCTTTTGAACATTCCCCATTGCCGGAAGCATAACACTATCAATAGATGTGTTAATAGCTGAAACGCCATATCGGGGATACTCTTGCCCTTTATTATAATAAGCAAGATCTTCACTAGAGTATTTTTTTCCAATAATAAGTTGTCTCATTTCGTTCCAAATAGTATCCAAAAGTGCAGCAAGCAGCATTTTCCAAGCAAACGAGAATAAGAATTTTAGTCTACTAAAAGAAAACATAATTTTTGGCTTCCAGCCGCTAATTATCCATAATATTATTGTATCTATTGTATGATTTATTAAATTTTGAGCAATTAAAGCCCATACACCATAGCCAGAGTATGCCATAAAAATTCCTACAGCTCCTGCAACGACAGTTCCAAACAAGGTAGCCCAAAAAAATTTTTTAAATAGCATATTTCTGGATATATATGAGACTTGTATATTCTTAAAGCCTGATACGATTAAAATTAAACCAGATACTTTTATAAGCAAGTCTAAATCTTCATTTTCATAAAATTGAGCAATAATAGGGGAAATAAAAAACAAACCAACATATAAAATCAAGCAAGTTAATAAATTAAAATAAAAAATTGTCGAAAAATCTAAGTCATCTGCATCTTTCTTCCTTATCAGTGCAGTTCCAAAACCACTATCTATAAAAACTTGCAATATAACAGTTATTACAGTAATAATTGCAACAACTCCATAAGATTCAGGATCCAAAACACGGGCTAAAATTATGGTAACAATCAAAGTAACACCCTGTGCCCCAAATCTCTCCAGCAATCGCCAAAATAAGTTTTTTGAGATACTTTTTTCCATACAATACCATCACCTTTTATTGAAAAATCTAAATAATAAATCAGATATTTTCAATCCTAATGAAGAGCATAAAAGCTTCATAATTTTCTCTTTTTTAGAAATACTTTTAATCGATAAAACATCATAATAGTTATCTACTCTACTATTTGATAAATCTATGAAAAAATCAATTTTATTTTGAATAATTTCATAATCGTTATAATCTCTTTTCGAATTATTCTCAATCGAGTCGTAAGTATGTAAAAAAAGAATGTTATCTAAATACTCATTTAAAGTGCATGTCCCAACAGGTAAATCATAGTAAATATCATTTCTTAAGGTTACTCCTATTATTCCTTGTGGGACAACATCAATGTCACCCATTAATCTTATCGTTAAAACTCCTGTTCTTGCTGCTGTTCGTGCACTTCCCCACGACCCTATACATACATCCATATTTTCAAACAAAAAAATAGGAACAGGATATGCTTCTGGAATATTTATTTCATCTAAATTAGAACACTTTTTTACAAGTTTTGTAATTTGTTTTTCAACTTTTCCTTTATTTGAACTACCAACAGTTACAAAGACAAAGCCACAGTCAATATGTGTAGCGCAATATTTTATAATTCTATTAGTTAATTCAATGACATGCGGTTTATCAAGATTTCCAAAATAACCTATTATTCTTTTATTTTCTTTTTTAAATTCAATAATTTTATTTATTTCATCAACAAACAAATTTTCATTTGATAATGGATCTCTACCATCAGCTTTAAATGAATATAGCAAATCACTATTAACATCAATATTTCTAAATAAAAGCTCTTTAATCGTATTGGGTGTCATTCCAGCCAGAAGTCTTTGATAATACTTAAAATTAAAAAATTCATGAACATCCTTTGAAACATTTTCTATATGCGAATGAAGCAAATAAGAAAAATTTTTCCCTTTCACTTTTTTAGCAATCATTTCTCCCCACATTGATGAATTAATGCTAGTTGATTCGAAAAAATATTCATCTTTTTCGTTATATTTTATAAAACTAAGAACTTTCGAAATAATAACATTTCTTTGGTGCTGATTATATATTAATGGATTCCTAAATAACTCATTAATAGGCAAAACACTAGTTTTATTTAAAAAAGGTAACTTAATAATCCCTTTGTTTATATAAGGTGATAAAACATACACTCTAAACCCTTTATTTAACAAATGAATGACTCGCCCCTCCGCATATATTTGCCAGCCACCAACTCCAAAAGCATTTGCAAAAATTATATAATTATTCAAAATACCACCTCCTTAACATTATCAAAAAACCATTTGTAAGGATAACTTAACGCAAAATCAAATCCACCAAGATAAATACGATATAAACCAAAAGAAAATAGCAAAACAAATAATAGAAATTTAACAATTGATCTAGTTGTATTAGAGTGAATTGTCTTTAGATATATTGGTATCAAAACAAGTAAGGCAGGAGTAAAATAAAAAGCAAATCTAGCAGCAACAGGCGTAACACCTTGAAACAACATAAAAAAACAAGAAAGCCATAAAATTTTGCATCCCAAAATGTATTTTTTCTCATGTTTAAAGTTTTTCGAAAAAATAACTAAAAAAACGTATATTAAGAACAAGAAAAAAAACCAAAACTCACCTGAACCTTTGCTTATTTCATAACCGCCTCCTTTTATATAAGGAAGCAACAATTGTAATAAAGGCTCTCTTAAAATATATACTGTACCAATAATAAATATTGACAAAATCCAAAACAAGTCATTATTTTTTATTTTTATAATAGGATATATAAGTAGCGCAACTAACGATGTGATATGAAAAAAGCTCGAAACCACAATCCAAAAAAAAGCTTTTTTATTTTTACCAGAGAAAAAATCAGATAATGCTAACACAACAAATCCCATAGCTATCGATTGACGCAAAGTTCCATAAAAATATAAAAAAGATGGCAATCCAATAAAAATAGCAAAAGAAATAAAAGGAGAATCACTGTTTTTATAAACAAAAAAAACATATGGTATCACTGATAAAAAAGCACAAACAGAAAGAAAAATTTGTCTATCATTACTAAAAAGGCCAATTATCTTATTCAATAATACAAACCCAAAATCATAATTAGTTAATTTCAAATACTGAGGGATTTCACCGAAACTAATTCTAGATAGCTTATCAAACCAACCCAAATACCCTGTTTCATACTTCCAAAATAAATCAAGACCCATTGATTGATGTCTAAATGATAACATTAAAAAAACAGAAACAAACAAACACATGCAGACCGCTATTTTTTTAGTATTTTCTTTTATAACAAATCGTCGTGAAAAAACGGCCGCTAGTATACCACTACCAAAAAAAATAAAATAGGCCATCATTTTAATCACCTTCTAGCGATGAAAAACAATTATATAATTGTTCATAAATCTTGTAAGAATCATGATTTTTTTTACACAAAATTTGTGCATTTTTTAGGATTTCCGCTTGTAGTTCTTTGTTTTTAAGTGCAATAATGATATTTTTTTGAATATCTTTAATGCTTGAGCATATAAAAGCAGAATCATTTTTCTTTAGATATTCTATTGAAGCCTGCTTCTTTGGACCAACCGCAAAAATAGGAATACCGCTTGAAAGCAATTCAGGAACTTTAGTTGATATAGAATAACGAGTTTTTACTCTGTTCTTTCGCTCAAAAGATTCAGTGTGAACAACAAAATCATATTTTCTCATTTCCTCTTTTAACCTATCTTGAGGAAGAAAGCCGCAATAATTCACATTAGTTTCTTTCATCACTTTTTTTATTAGTTTTTCTTCCCTCTTTGAAGCATAAATGTCCAAATGTGCTCCTTGAATGCAACTAATAGCTCTAGCAATTTCTAATAAAATTTTCCATCGACCAACGCCTAAACTTCCAGCATAAAACAATTTTATCTCATTATGTTCATCAAATTTTAAAGGTTCTTCAAGACTATCGTATGGTGTATAAATAATGCTAGAATTATTATTTAAAAGAAAATTGTACGCTGATTGTAAAGCTTCGCTAACAAAAAAAATATGTTTTGAATGGAATAACAGTTTTTTTATTTTACTTCTCAAAATGCCAATTCTAAAATACTCAAGCGGATTTAAAAAATTTTTTCTATCAAAATAATAATCATCCATAATATATGTACATAAAGGTAAAGTATGTTTTTGTGCAATTTTTAGAGCAATATCATACGCAAAGCTATTATATCCAGGGGCAACAAAAATTACTGTTGGTTGTATTCTTTGAATCCATGCATCAAGTTCAACCCAGTCAATACTTCCGATTTTCCATATTAAATCCCTTAAAAGAAGTTTAATTGTAGACCTGCCTACACTTTTCTTGTAAAAAAAATTATTAGTGACATCATTTTTTTCATCTTTATAAAAATATTCAACACCAGCTTTATTTTTTCTTTTAAGAGATTTCAGCATATCTAAATCTGTCACTTTATACCACTCCGAACAATAATCATCATCAGGTAAAATATCGGTAAAAAACAATTGCGCTATTTCGCTTTTTTTAAAATGTTTAAAAAATTCAAATAAAGTTTTTCCAACATTATTAGTTTTATTTAATGCCAAATGGCTAATTATCAATATTTTATTTCTCATTATGTTTCCCTATTGTTTTTTTTCTTCTTTTTCTATAAATCAAGAACTTAACAGTTGAATAAAACCCAATTCTAAGCAAGATTAACCTGAAAATTTTTTTTATTTTTGATAAAAAATTAACCGGATAATATTTTTCAAATAATTCGTTTCCTGATAATAATCTTGCATCTTGTAGCAATTCTTCTCGAATCTCAGATTTTTTCACTGAGTCAACCATTTCCTTATTAGCATGTGTCAAATCATCTGCAGGCACTTGAAAATATTTAATCAAATCCAAACTAACAATCTTATCAAAATATTTTTTTCCTTTTTCTGAATTAATTAAAGCACAAGATGTACCCTTATCATCATCAAAAGACTTGTTAAAAAATCTCGGTTGAAAACAATCCCATATTGTGAAATCAGAAACTCTATAACGTTTTTTAAACACACAATTATAGCAACTTTTTCTATCGCAACTATTAGAAAAGTATGCACGTAACATTTTATCACTCTCAACCCCAGAATGGTAAACTTCTGAACCTTTTTTATCAAAAAAAGACATAGTAGAATATTTATATCCGTAGTGTTTCCATCTAAAATAGATTTTTTCTTTTTCAATATCTTTTTTTGTTTCTAAATATTTCTCCCAAATTAATGGAGAACTTACACCATGGCAAACAACATCAACCAAAATCAAATTATCATATTCTTTAAGAAGAAAGTGCTTAAGTCCTTCTATTTGACATGGTGTCCCACTAAAACATACTTTAATATTGTTATTTAGTAGTTCCTTCACCCTAGCAAATACACCAATAATATTGCTTTGAACATATTTACTATTTCTAAGTCTCCAAAGTTCTTTTTCGCTGTCAATTTCAATATGTTTAACCTCAAAAGAATCAGTGTATGCAGCTCCAAACACAACACCTTTTTCTCTTAACACCGAAATTGCAATGGCGCTAAACATCCCACCAGATGCACTTTCTTTTCTAATTTCTTCATCTCTTATTTGTACAATATATCCCAAATCGGTATTTTTTTTCTCGGGTTCATTATTTAAAACGGGGCATGCTTTTTCACACAATCCACACTGAACACATCGTTCTTCATTTACTATTACCGGTGAAAAAAAACCCTCATTGTCTTTTTTCATTAGTATAACATTTTTAGGACAAATAGATGAACATGAAGTACATCCAACACAATCAATCTTAGATAAATTAATCATTGACATCACTCTTTTCTAATGCTGTTTTTAAATACTTTAGAGAATCGTCCCTAAAATTACAAATACTTTTTCTTACTTCATCATAATCAATTTGATTTAAAGAAACATCGTTAAAATCCTCAATCAATCTATCTTCAAGTCCAAATTTATGAAGAAGATTTGTGACTCTATTGTTTGTTGACATTTTATCTTTATCAGAGAATCTCTTAAATGCATAAAAGTCTTTTTCAAAGATAGATGCAAATACACATCCATGGAACGAATCCGTACAAACATATTTTGAATTTTTAATTAGATTTAAGAACTCAAAAGGCCCGATTTCGGCAGGGTAGAAATCAACATTTTTTTCATCACCTTTAACATAACCAGCACCATGTAAAACACCCACAATTTCGCATCCGGTTTCACTAGCCAACTTCTTTACAAATTCTCTATGATGCGGATTTTTACTTAAT
The DNA here is from genome assembly GCA_024685275.1 of Clostridia bacterium. Taxonomy (GTDB): domain Bacteria; phylum Bacillota; class Clostridia; order Christensenellales; family DTU072; genus CAG-1782. The sequence goes on along the minus strand of JAIKVY010000130.1, from coordinate 4,782 downwards.
AGATATGTAAATACATAATCACCATCGATTATTGGTGCATCGCCAATATATTTAGACCAGTCATTTTTAGAAAGTAAAATAGTTGGATCACAAACCAGTTTTGCATCTCGATTAGTATATTTTTTTATTATGTTTACGCCATTTTGTTCTCGAGAACTTAAAAAATTAATTCTAGACAAGAATTTTGATACTTTTTCTTCTTGATTTTTTCTTATTTCTTTCAAACCAAAACTTGTTGCGTATGAAATCTTATTAGTCTCATTAGGAACAAAATTTAATGTATAAAAATCGCCAGCAATATTCGCAGGTCTCCACAATTGATCACTACCAACAATAACACTATCATAATTTAAACAACTATCAGACAATTCATTCCATCCATTTAAAAGAGGCCCAAATGTAAAATAGTTGTCATGGAAGTCCTTAAATTTTTTTTCTCTTTCTTTAATATAGGTCTTATATTTCTTATTTGTTTTCTTTTTAATAATAGCTTGTATAGTTTGCTTATAGCTTTTTAACTCAGAGAAATTAAAAAGTTGACTAATAAAATATTTCTTTCTTCTTTTAGAAACATCACTAATAACACTATCAATATTAATTATTTCTGTAGAATAGCCTAAATCTCTAACAGCTTCTTGAGTTGCAAATGCTTGTAAAAAGGTACCATAGTTAATCGTATAAGTAACGATAGCTAATCCTATTTTTCTCATACTAATTCAAAATCTCCTTATAAATACTCCACATTTCATTTAACGCATTTGAAATGTCAAATTTTTTAACTTGTTCTCTGCAATTGATTTCCATACTTTTTCTTAACTTTTCATCACTGCTTAATTTTTTTATTGCTGCCGCAAAAGCATTTACATCATTTGGTGAACAAGCAAAACCTGTTTTCCCATCAATAACATAATCCAATATGCCATGAACATTAGAAGAAACTAATGGAACACCAGCAGCCATCGCTTCTATCCCAGCAAGTCCTAATCCTTCTATTTTTGATGGAAAAGCACTTATATCTGCAGCATTACACAATTCAGGTATATCATTCCTAAACCCAAGGAATATCACTCTATCCTGAATTCCGTATTTTTTTGCTAAACTAAATAAGTAATCATTTAAAGGCCCTTTTCCACAAATGGCATAATACAAATTGGAATCGTTTAATTTTCCAAGAGCTTTAATAATAATTTGATGGTTTTTTCTATCAATCATTTCTCCTATAGATAAAATTAATAATTTATCAGGCGGAACACCTATGCTTTTCTTATATTTAACTTTATCGATCACTGTATTAGATATTCGATTAACATCTACTCCAACACCTGGAATATACCTAACATTCTTACAATGAAATGTTTTAGCTCTTTCAAAATCTTCATGATTAATTGTGACCAAATAATCACAATATTTAGATAAGAATTTTTCTATTGGGTAATAAATTAGCCAATTCTTTTTTGGCGACTTATTATGAAAATGAAAACCGTGGCATGTATACATTACTACGCTCCCGTTTTTTCTCGCCTTCTTAGCAGCAAGTCTTGTAATCATAGATGCGGCAGGAGTATGACAATGAATCAAATCAAACTTTTCATCATTTATTATCTTTTTCAATTCTTTATAGGCCTTGAAGTTGTTTAATTTTAAAGGGCTTCTAGCAAAATTAATGTTATGTAAAATGACATCATCCTCTTTTAGTTTTTCAATATAGTTTTTTGTTCTGCAAACATCAGTATCATCCATATATTCAAAATTACATGCAATATGAACCTCACATTTTAATTTATTATTTAAAAACTCGATATTTTCTTTATTAAACCACTCTATAAAAGAAATGACGCTAGCGACAATCAATACTTTTTTCAAATTAGACACCTCTAGATAACTTACTCATTTTCATATCAAATTCTTCTTTAGAAATTTTTCTTTCTTTTAATAACCAGTCACCATAGTCCAAATCACTAACCGTACCTTCACGATTTATATCTTCACGTTTTAATACTTTCAACGCTGTAAGTAATAAAATCTTTACATCGCCAAAAAAAGTAATATGATTAATATATTTCAAGTCATACTCAAATTTTTGTTCCCAAGTAATATTATTTCTTCCATTAACTTGAGCTAGACCTGTTAACCCTTGTCGAACATTATGTCTTCTTCGCTGTTCAGCGTTCATAAAAATCATATCTTTGATAAGTTGTGGTCTAGGACCAACAATAGCCATATTACCAATCAATATATTAAATAATTCTGGTAATTCATCTAGTGATGTAGATCTTAAGATTTTACCATATTTAACTAATCTCTTTTCATCAGGTAATAAATTACCATCTTTATCTTTTGCATTAGTCATTGTTCTAAATTTAATTAATTTAAATATTTTTTCATTCTTACCAGGTCTAAGCTGTGTAAAGAAAGGATTTCCTTTCATTACTATTGCACCTACAATGGTAAGAATTAAAAGTAATGGAGATAAAACAATTATTGCTATTAAAGATAATATAAAGTCATAAAATCTTTTAAAGAATTGTCTATACAACAAAGCACTTAAAATTAATAGTACTATTATTGATAATAGACAAATTATTAATATTCCATACCATGTTGTATATAGCCATTCCATTATTCAAAACATCTCCTAATGAGTTCAATAATAATATCTTGTTCTTCTTTAGTCATTTTATTATCTGATGGCAAGCATAATCCTCTTTGGAATATATCTGCTCCAATATCATCAACTGAACCAGCTATATAAGCATTAGTTTTAGCTCTTAATGTACCATTTCTGCCAATAACATCATGATTACGATACATTGGTTGCATATGCATTGGTTTCCAAATTGGTCTACCTTCTGCATTAATAGAGAATATTGCTTCTAATATTTCTGTAGGACATGATTTACCAGTCTCAGGAATATATAAAGCTTCACTATCACTTCTTACTTGTTTACACATTGCTTTTTCATCAATGATTAAACAAGATAACCAGTAATTAGGATTTGTATTAGGAGTAATAGGATTCATTTTAATTGGTAATCCTTTTAATCCTTTTTCATATCTTTCATATATTTCTTTTTTATCTCTAATGTGTTCTTCTAGGTGTGGATATTGGCCTCTAATAACACCTGCTATAACATTAGACATTCTATAATTGTATCCAACTTCTTCATGTTGATACCAGGGAGCATTTTCTCTTGCTTGTGTTGACCACTTACGTGCCTTGTTAGCCACCTCTAAATCATTTGTTAATAAACATCCACCAGATGATCCTGTAATGATTTTATTGCCGTTATAACTAACTGCACTATAATCACCAAATGATCCACAAGGTCTACCATTTAATGTGGCTCCCATAGCTTCGGCTGCGTCTTCAATTAATAATGCACCATGCTTTTCACAGATTTGTTTAATTAAATCCATTCTACCAGGGAATCCGTATAATTCAGCTGATACAACGAGTTTAACATCAGGATAGATTTCAAATGCTTTTTCTAAAGCTACTGGATCCATGTTCCATGAATCAGCTTCAGTATCAATGAATACTGGAATACCACCTTCATAAACAACTGGATTTAATGTGGCATCAAAAGTCATATCTGAGCAGAATACTTTTTTACCTTCTAAAGCTCCATGACCAATCATTGGTTTTCCATATAATCTTTCGCCAGCAAACTTACAGCATAAATGAAGTGCTGATGTACAGTTGCATAAGCCAACTGCATATTTAACTCCAGCTTGTGCTGCAGCTAACTTTTCTACTTCGTTAATATTTTCACCAACTGTACTCATCCAGTTAGTGTTATAAGCTTCTTCCACAAATTTTATTTCTTCTCCATGCATTGTTGGAGTTGCAAGCCATACTTTTTTTTCAAATGGTTTTATATTTTTTCTAATATACATAAACACCTTCTTTTTGTCAAACAGTAAACTATACTATTTGACTTCGTTATCGTTATCGTTTTTTATAATTTCTAATTCTTTTAAGTAATCTAGTATCATTTTGTTTTTATGACCTATGGATACTAAATGTTCTATTATTTCATCAATTTTCTTAAGAGAAAGAGGATTTTTCGAATATTCAACAAAAATCTTTTCATTTTCTGTCTTTGTTGCATTTGCTGTCTTTAGTAATAATTCTTCGTATAGTTTTTCTCCAGGTCTTAGACCAGTAAATTCAATCTTAATGTCTTTATCTAACTCTAGTCCGGATAATTTTATTAAGTTTTTAGCTAAATCAACTATTTTAACTGGTTCTCCCATATCAAGAATAAATTTTTCTCCACCTTTTGCATATGCACCGGATTGAATAACTAACGAACATGCTTCAGGTATAGTCATGAAAAACCTAGTTATTTCAGGACTTGTGACAGTTACTGGTCCGCCTTCTAATATTTGTTTTTTGAATAGTGGAATAACTGAGCCATGTGAACCAAGCACATTTCCAAATCTTACCATAGAATAATCGGTTGTTTTAGATTCATTATTCCATGCTTCTACTACCATTTCGCAGAAACGTTTAGACGCTCCCATAACATTAGTTGGGTTAACTGCTTTATCAGTAGATATAAGAACCATTTTTTGTGCTTTATATTTGTTTGCCATATAAGCAACATTATATGTACCTTTTATATTGTTTTTAATAGATTCATATGGTGAATCTTCAACTAGTGGAACATGTTTATGTGCTGCTGCGTGAAAGATTATATCGGGATGGTAAGTACTAAATACTTCATCTAGCCTATCTAAATCTCTCACCGAACCAATTAATGCTAGATAATCTGGTTT
>JAIKVY010000115.1 GCA_024685275.1 Clostridia bacterium | reverse complement strand
GCATCAAAAAATAAAAATTATAGATATTTCAAATTTTAGAATAGTAAAAAAAAGTATTGATGCTAGAGATAAAAAAGATGTAAAAATAATATATTTGGTTGAGTTTTCATCAAAGAACGAAGAATATCTTTTAAAGCATGGAGCAACAACTATAAGTCAAAAATTGCCACAATCCATAGAAGAATATTTAAATGGGTTTAAATCTAAAAACACAGTTGATTGTGTTGTTGTTGGATCTGGTCCAGCTGGATTATTTTGCGCACTAACGCTAATTAAACTAGGGCATAGAGTAATAATCCTAGAAAGAGGTAAAAGTGTTGATGAAAGAAAATCGGATATTGATCATTTTAATTCTTCACTACAATTAAATGAAGAATCTAATGTATTGTTTGGAGAAGGCGGAGCAGGAACATTTTCTGATGGCAAATTAAATACAAATCTTCATAATGAATTTATTCAAATAGTTCTCGGAGAGTTCCATAAATATGGAGCCGATGAATCTATTCTATATGATGCAAAACCACATGTTGGAACAGATGTATTAATAAAAGTATTAAAAAATATTAGGAAGGATATTGAACAACTAGGTGGTAAATACTGCTTTAATACAAGATTAGAAAGTGTTGAAACGCGTTCTGATTCTTTGATAAAAATCAAAACAAATAAAGGCAATATAGAAACTAAAAATTTATTCTTAGCAATAGGGCATTCAGCAAGAGATACATTTGAGATGTTATATAATAAAGGCATAAAAATGGAGTCTAAAATATTCAGTGCAGGAGTCCGAATTGAACATTTAAAAGAAGATATTGATTTTGCTCAATATGGTGCATTTAGTAAATTTTTACCAAGTAGTTCATATAAATTATCAGTTGATACTTGTATAAATAGAAAGTTATATACGTTTTGTATGTGCCCAGGTGGTTACGTTATTAATGCATCTAGCGAAGAGAAAGCAATAAACGTAAATGGAATGAGTTATTCAGACAGAAATAATGAAAATTCAAATTCAGCTCTACTTGTGAATGTTGAAAAAGAAGATCTAAAATCAGATCATCCATTAGCTGGAATAACCTTTCAAAGGAAATATGAAAATTTAGCTTACGAAATATCAAATTCATACTTAGCGCCAGTGCAAAGATTTAGTGATTTTAAAAACAATATTTCTTCTACTGATTCAAAATATATAAAACCAAGTATTGTTAGCGGGTATGCATATTCTAATTTGCATACTTGTTTACCAGAGTATATTTCTAAAGCTTTAATAGATGGCATTGAAAAAATGGGAAAGAAAATAAAAGGATTTGATTCTGGGGATGCAATATTAACAGGTGTTGAAATGAGAAGCAGTTCTCCAGTAAGGATATTAAGAGACGAAAAATATAATTCATTGATAAAGGGAATATATCCAATTGGCGAAGGAGCTGGGTATGCTGGTGGCATTGTATCTAGTGCAATAGATGGAATCAGATGTGCTTGTATTTTTTCTGATTATATTAAACAATAGATAGGTATGGAAATGGAAGAAAAAGAACAAGTATCACAAGAAACAGAAGAAAAAGCTTTAACAGAAGATAAAATATCTTTAGAAATTCCAGTTAATAGTTCAAATTCATTAGAAGAATTCAATAAGCAACAAGATATTAAAAAAGAAGAGAATAAAAAGAAGAAGAGAAACATCCTTTTTACAATATTGTTTATTTTGGCAAATATAGCAGCAATAGTTGTGTTGATTGTTTTGGAAAATAAGAACACTAATAAAGTTGATTTTCTACAAGCAATGAATTTATTAGGACAAAATGTTGGTTGGACGATCCTTGCTTTTTCAATGTTTTTTATTGTAATTATTTTTGATTCGATAGTATTTTCAATTTTGATTAAAAAAATAAATGGCAAGACAAATGGTTTTATTCAGTTAAGTATAAAGACATCATTTTTAGGAAGATATTTTGATAGAATCACACCTTGGTCAATTGGTGGTGAACCATATCAGATATTTTATTTAACATATAATAAAATTAAGCCATCCAATACTTTATCAATTACATCTTTAAGACATATTTATAGATTTTTTATCACAGCAATTGGGGTAATAATAATTATTGCAACAAGCCAAATTGCAACAAATATTTATGTTATGTTAGGTGCAATTTTGGGTGTAGCTGGTGGATTGATTGTTCCAGTATTCTTATTGATCTGTGCACTTAGACCAAAACTTGGAGAAAAACTAATTACTCTAGTTGTAAAAATAGGAGTTAAATTAAGGATTGTAAAAGATGTAGATGCTGCTACAAATAAAATAGAAAATGAAGTATTAACTTATTCTCAGAATATAAAATTTGGAATGAAAAATATAATTATCATTTTAATAATTGGACTTGCTGGCCTAGTAGAATTATTTGCAATGAACTTTATACCATTTTTTGTAATTAAAGCATTAGGGATTACAAATATTGAGGTTTGGGAAACTTTTGTTTTATGTATATATGTTAATTATGCGGCAAGTTTTATTCCTCTACCAGGCGGAGCAGGAATAGCAGAACTATCATTTTATGCAGTTTTTGCAACATTCTTTGATAATGGAATTTTATTTTGGGCAATATTAATTTGGAGAGTTTGTTATTTTTATATGCCAATATTTATTGGATTTATTCTCCAATTAAGTGAATCAATTAAGGTTATAGTAAAGAATCGAAAATAATAATTTTTTATTAACATTAGTGTTAATAAAGTATCAATGTCTAATCATACTTAAGTAATTCTTAACTAAATTTTATCAAATATTGTCTTTACGCGTGCGTGCGTGATATTATATATCTAGTAAGCATAAAATATTTTTTATGCTAAAAGATAGAAATATGAAAATGATAAATGTAAAAAGAAACAAAGTAATATTTTTGGTTATGATACTATGTGTTATAACAATTCTTTGTTGCTTGCTAGTTTTTGAAAACAATTATGATTTAGTAAAAGCTGATTCAAGTAATGTAGTGATTATATCTAATCAAAGTGAA
>JAIKVY010000244.1 GCA_024685275.1 Clostridia bacterium | reverse complement strand
CATTCTTCCCAACAACTATTACATAAAAATTAATAGTGCTTGTATTAAATTCTAATATATATTCTCTTTGTAAGTTTCTATTCATTTAAATTATTGTAACCCCTGTCCATTCAGTAAAATCATCTACTTCATTAAAATATCTATTAATTAATCTTTTAATTTCACTTTTTATGTTAACATCATTCCAGTTAATTAATAATGATGTATCAGTCGTTCTCAAATTAATTTTTACTGTATTCCCTGAAAACTCTATTGATTTTATAAAAGAGATAATTGAATTTTCTGTAAAACCTAATTCAATTAATCCTAATGCTATATTTCTTAAACAAATACATTCTTTAGTATTATAAGTATCAGTTAATTGTAAATTTAATACTTCTATAAGAGGTATTTCAGGTAACTCATTTTCTTTATATGTCGTTGGTCTTCTAAAATCAATATCAGGTGTTACATATTGAATTGAATTATTAATATTTCTTTGTATCTTAAATAAAGGAACCCTTTCTTTTACCTTTATTATTACAATATTTGGAAAAGATCTTTCAATTGTTGTAACATTAATCGAACTATCCGAAAATCCAGATTCAATTTGTCGCTCTATTGTCGCCTCATCTATAACAAAAATATTAGTATTATTTTTTATATTAGCTAATGAAATAATTTCTTCTTTTGATGTATTTTCAACATCATTTAGAAACTCAACATCAATCGTTCTAATTGTAAAAAGCCAACTTAAGACGATAATTGCAATAATAACTACTAAACATAAAAATATTATAATATAATTCTTTTTCATTAGTTATATTTTACCACTTTAAACCAATTTGTTGCAATTACAATGCATCTAATTATTATATATTAATATGTTGAATTAACTTAAAGAATCGCAAATTCTATCAAACCAATTATCATTTTCTTTATTTTCAACATCATTACTTTGCATAATTTCAATTTGATCTTTTTTGCTTTCATCTATTGGGCTAGCATTTGCTAATTTTGTAGTTCTATTTGATAATACACCAACAATTACAGCAGTCAACACAGCAGCCATAACAAATGAATACAAAATTAATGCAAGAATACCTTTTTTACTAAATTGTTTTTTTTCCTTTACTATAGCTAGTTCAGGGCCATTACCAACAATTGGCGTCTCTTCTTTTACAACTGATTCATTCTTTAAGAGAGATTTGAATTCTTCTATTTTTTCAGAGTTTTCAACATCGCTCTTTAATGCATAATCAAAGATAGTTAAATCTTCACTTCCATTTTTTAAATTGTTTAAATAATCTTTCATAGTCTCTCTCCTTTTAAATCTTCTCAATTACTCTTAATTTAGCACTTGATGATCTTTTATTTATATTTTCCTCTTTTTCACCCAAAATAGGTTTTTTTGTTATCTTTATTACAGTAGGTTCTATTTCTACTATATTGTTCTTGTTTTGGAAACCAAGGTTTCCAGACAATTTATTGAATACATGTTTAACTATTCTATCTTCCAAAGAATGAAAAGTAATTACACACATTCTTCCTTTGCTATTTAACATATCGATTGCTTGATATAAGAATTCTTCAAAACCCTCAATTTCATGATTTACTTCAATTCTTATAGCTTGGAATACCTTTTTTGCAGGATTTCCATTAATTGAAGCTTCTTTTAATGGATAACATCTTTTAATTAATTCAGCCAACTCAAGTGTTGTTTCAATATTATTAGTACTCCTCTGTTTTACGATTTCCTGAGCAATTCTTTTTGCATGTCTTTCATCTCCGTACTTAAAGAATATTTCTGTCAAATCTTTTTCACTATATTCATTTACTACTTCGTATGCAGAAAATTTCTGATTTGTATCCATACGCATATCTAATTTTGCATCATGAATATATGAAAAGCCTCTTTCTGGCGTATCTATTTGATATGAACTAACTCCTAAATCTAGCAATATTCCATCAACTTTATCGATATTATTTATATTAAGGTTCATTTTTAAATTTTTATAATCATCATTTATAAAAATTATTTTATCTAAGTATTTTTTTAATTTATTCTTAGCATTTTCGATGGCAGCAGTATCATAATCATTACAGATTAATTTTTTTATATTTGCTTTTTCTAAAATACCCAATGAATGGCCACTACCTCCTAATGTCCCATCAACGTATATTTTTCCATCTCTAATATTAAGGTTCTCTAAAGTATCGTTAAATAAAACAGAAAAATGATTATATTCCATTTTAAATTCTCAACTTCTTTAATACATCATCGTATCCACTATACTTAGATTTCATATTATCATATGATTTTTTATCCCATATTTCTACTTGATCTAAGTTTCTCATAAATACAATATCTTTTGTAATATTTGCATGATTACGTAATTGTTGACTAAGCACAAATCTTCCTTGTGCATCAATTTCTGGAGAATATACCGCTGTCATATAATATCTAATATCAACATTGTTATCACCAGTTTTCTGCGCATCTTTATGTTCATGCATCATATATAGGAATTGTTCATTAGTCATCATATATATACAATTTTCTGCGCCAGGACAAAGAACTATATTCTTTTTATATGTTTCTTCATCCCCAAATAGACCTTGTATTTTAACAGGAATACGTACTCTATTCCTTTCATCTACAACCGAATCTATTTCGCCTACAAAAAATTCTGCAATATCCATCTAATTCTCCTATGTTAATAAAATAATAAATTAAAAATAAAAATATGTCAACATTTTTCTCCATTTAATTGCACATCACCTCCATTCAGGCCCATTTTAACCCATTTTTCAGATATAATAAAAAAAGAATCACAATAAAATGATTCTTTTTAACAATAATTATTACTTAAAATATGACTTAAAAACTAAAATATTTTCATAAGTTTAAAATCGAGATAATCACAAGAAGTTAAAAAATATTTGGTATTGTCTATTATTATCATTGATGGATAATTATTTGAATTAAGGTTATGTAAATGACCATAAACGACAGTTTTTACATTATAATTTGAAAATTGTTCAGTAAACTCAGACTTTTGAAAGCCATTATTATATGGTGGAAAATGCATTAATCCTATTAAAATATCTTCTTCTGTTTGTTTTAATTTACTTGCTTCTAATAATGATAATCCTAATCTATTAACTTCCCTTTCATATATTTTTTCAGAATTTTCATTTTCGAACCCTTTTTCCCAACCACGTGTTCCAAAAAATATATAATTATTAATCTTTATAGCATTGTTTTGAATAAAAAATGTCTTTGTCAAATTTAATGATTTTACTTTTTTATAACTTGACCACCAATAATCATGGTTTCCTTTAATTATTATTTTTTTACCTGGTAATTCATCAATAGATTTTAAATCATCTACAGCATCTTCAAGCTGCATTGCCCAAGAAATATCTCCTGGAATCAAAACAATATCATCATCATCTACTTTTGAATACCAATCTTCTTTGATTTTTTCATAATGATTAGCCCAATTGTCTCCAAATATAACCATTGGTTTGTTAACCTGACTTGAAAGATGCAGATCACTAATTACATATATACTACTCATCTTTTCCTAATATTGAATTAATTCTTTTATATATACTTTCTTTATATCTATTATCTAATATCGAATATGGATAAATATTATCTTTCCCCACAAAAAAATCATTTGATAATAATCTTAGTCTATTATTTAATACACTTTTGCTTGATTTATCAGCTTTTGTGGCAATAATTGTAAATGGAATATTATGATATACAAAATATCTTTGCATCATAATATCATCCTCGCTTGGCGTTCTTCTATGATCAATTAATATAAACGCATGTTTAATTTTTATACCCTTACTAAGAGTTGATTCTATTAGTGTCCCCCATTTTTTCTTTTCTTTTTCTGATACTTCAGCATAACCATATCCAGGGAAATCTAAAAAATAGAATTCTCCCTTATTTATTTTGTAATAAATAAGTGCCCTAGTTTTTCCTGGAGTTTTCCCAACATATGCTAAATTTTTTCTGTTGCATATAGAATTTATAAATGAAGATTTTCCGGAATTAGATTTCCCAACTATTGCTATTACATTATCATAGTTTGGAATTTCTTGATTTAAATCAAATATACCTATTTCATATTCCGCATTTTTTATCATATTTTTAATTTGTTTGTGTTTTAAGAACAAGTTCTGGTTCTTTCTTTTGTTTTATTGTTTCACCATTAATTATTACTTTTTGCACGTTTGTTAGAGATGGAATAGTATACATTACATTTAACATTGTTCGTTCTACAATAGATTTTAATCCTCTTGCCCCAGTATTAAGAGTATAAGATTCCCTTGCTATTTCTCTAACAGCATCCTTAGTAAACTTTAATTCAACATCATTGAATTGAAGTATTTTCATATATTGTTTTACTAACGCATTCTTTGGCTTAGTTAAAATACTAACCAAATCATCTTCTGATAAAGGATCAAGAACAGTAATAACAGGAATTCTACCAATAAATTCAGGTATCATACCATATGAAATTATATCTGTTGGAACAATTTTACTCATTATCTTTTTGTATTCATCAGATTTATTTTCTTCAGTTTCCAAATCTCCAGCAAATCCAATTGAAGATGAAGACGTTCTATTTTTAATTATATTTTCTATTCCAACAAAAGATCCTCCTACAATAAAGAGAATATTTTTTGTATTTACTGTAACTAATTTTGAATCATTTCTAATGGGTCCACCTATTTCTGGAAATTCTGTTTCTTTCCCTTCAATAATCTTTAAGAGTGCCTGTTGAACAGATTCGCCTCTAACATCATGTGTTGCAGACTCTCTTTTTCTAATTTTGTCAATTTCGTCAATATATATGATACCTCTTTCGCATTTTTTTACATCCCTATTAGAAGCGACATAAAGTTTATATACAACATTTTCAACATCTTGACCTACATATCCAGCTTCAGTTAGTGTTGTTGCATCAGCTATTGCAAATGGAACATCTAATATTTCAGCTAAAGTTTTAGCAATAAGAGTTTTACCTGTACCTGTTGGACCAAGCATTAAAACATTACTTTTTTCAATTTGTACATCTTTTAAATTTTTATCATTTTTATTTTTATCAGATGATTCCATTGCAATTCTCTTAAAGTGATTATACACTGCAACACTTAAGATAATTTTTGGTTTTTCTTGTCCAATTACAACTTCGTCTAATCTTTCTTTTATTTGTTTTGGAGTAGGTAAAGTTTTTTTATTAAACTCAATAGTATCCTCTTCTAATAAAGAATCCATCATGCTTGCAAAATCTTCTTCATCATATAGGTAATTATATAAATTATTAATACATTCCTCACAAATGCAAATATCTTTATATTTAACTAAATTTACACCATCAGTTTCTTTTTTACCACATGCAATACATTCAGTATCATTTATATCTAATTCTTTAACCATCTATTTTACCCTTTTCTACTCTTAATTATTTTATCAACAATGCCATATTTTAATGCTTCTTCAGCATCCATATAAAAATCATGTTCTGTATCTTTTTCAATCTTTTTAATTGGTTGCCCTGTTGCTGTTGCTAAAATCTTATTTAATCTAGTTCTAGTTTTTATTAAATCATTTCTAATAATATCAAAATCGGTTGCTTTTAAACGATTTGCTCCAGTGCTTGGTTCATGAATCATTATTTCACTACTAGGTAAAGCATATCTTTTTCCTTTAGTCCCACTAGCTAAAATAAGTGCCCCCATACTAGCACACATACCAACAGCTATCGTGGATACATCACATTTAATAAAGTTCATAGTATCGTATATTGCTAAACCATCAGAAACACTACCTCCAGGGCTATTTATGTACATTGTTATATCTTTCCCTGGATCTTTTGTTTCAAGTAAAAGTAACTGAGCAACTATACTATTAGCCATATCTGTATCAACCTCTCCAGATAGAAAAATAATTCTATCTTCAAGAAGTCTCGAATATAAATCCCATGGCGTACCATTCTTTAATACTTTATCGTCAATAATTGTTGGTGGATAAATTCCATTCTTCATTATTAGTTATTCTCCTTAAGGAATTTGACAAAATTTTCATAAATATTCTGATTAGCAATGTATTCAAAAGCTCTTGCTCTGGTCTTATCATCAGCATCTTTATAATCTTCAAGTAATTTATTAACTTCTTCCATATTTATTTGAATATTTTCTTTCTTAATAATTGCTTCGAAACATAATCTGGTCTTAACATTATTTTCAGCATCTGCTCTTAATGTTTCTTTAAATTCATCAATAGTTTGTTTTTGATATGCAAGCATATCTTTGAGTTTCAAACCATACGCACTATATTGTTGTTCCATTTGATTTACTTTATAATCAATTTCATCATCTATCATCTTCTTTGGAATATCAACTTTTGATGTTTCAACAACATGCTTTATTATATCATCAGTAAGTTTATCTTCTGCCTCTTTATCTTTTCTTTCGAAAATTTGTTTTTTAATTTTTTCTTTCCATTGTTCAACATTATCAACTTCTTCATCGATATCCATGATAAAATCATCATCAAAAGTAGGTAATTCTTTTTTTGCCACTTCTTTAACTGTTACTTTAAATATAGCAGGTTTTCCTTCTAATTCTTTGCTTGCAGGATAATTTTCTGGGAATGTTACATTAATATCTTTAACATCTCCTCTTTTCATTCCAACAACTTGATCTTCAAATCCTGGTATAAATGTATTACTGCCTAATTCAAGAGAATAATCTTCAGCTGATCCACCGTCAAACTTTACACCATCAACAGACCCTTCATAATCAATTTTAACAGTATCACCTAATTCAGCTGGCTCATCTTTTTCAACCATTCTAGATCTTGATTCTAATTCTTTTTGAATTCTATCTTCTATATCTTTATCTGTTACTTCAACAGCTTCTTTCTTGAGACCAAGTTTTGTGTATTGCCCTAATTCTACATCAGGGTTAACAAAAAAAGAAAACTCCAAAACTAATCCATTGTCATCAAAACTCTTTATAGATTCTTGTGGTCTATCAATAAATTCTTTATCTTTTATCTTTTCAAGAATTTCTTTATATGCTATATCGCCATTATAATCAATCGCATCTTCATAGAAAAATTCTTTACCAAATTGTTTTAACAAAATAGCATAAGGAACTTTACCTTTTCTAAAACCTTGAACAAAATATTTACTCTTGTTTTTGTTATAAACATTAACTAAAGATGAATCAAATTCTTCTTTTGTGAATTTTGCCTCAAAATTGATTTGAGATGAACTAACTTTATTTTCTGTAATTTCCATATTTCCTCCAAAAAATTACTATTATTATTTAAAAAAGCGTGTATATGTTAGCATAATTTAAAGCATTTTGCAATTAAAGTATATATCATACTTTTACGTGTTATAAGATATATATGTTATTAATACTAGTTTGCCCCATCATCATTCGAATTAGAGTCTGTTT
The DNA here is from genome assembly GCA_024685275.1 of Clostridia bacterium. Classification (GTDB taxonomy): domain Bacteria; phylum Bacillota; class Clostridia; order Christensenellales; family DTU072; genus CAG-1782. The sequence goes on along the minus strand of JAIKVY010000244.1, from coordinate 5,406 downwards.
TTGATGTAGATGAGCTTTTTTGTGAGTCTTTATTTTCAAATTTAATATCATTTTGATTCTCACTTTCAGTAAATCTCATATGAGCTCCATCCCAATTATATCTAATCATTTTTGTCATACCATGTCTATTTTTTTCTATTGCTAAAATAACAGAGTTTGAATCTTCATTCTTTTTCTCTTTTTGTAAAAACATTACAATATCAGCATCCTGTTCTATATTACCTGAGTCACGTAAATCACTTAATTGAGGAGTTTTATCATTTCTTCCATATTCCTCAATCTTTCTAGACATTTGTGAAAGAATTAATATTGGACATTTTAATTCTCTAGCAGCATTTTTTAATCTACGAGTAATATTACCAATTTTTTGAGTTAAATTATCATTTCTATCTGTCTCAACAGCGCCCATTAAACCAATATAATCGATTATAATTAAATCTATTTGTTTAGCTGTTCCTTTTGATGAAGCTATAAATCTTTTAGCTTGCATTAATACATCATTTGCATTTACATTACTAGCATCATTAAGCAAAATACCTGATTTTGACTTTGATAAAAGTGATGATGCTTTGTATATATTTTCATAACTTGCATCTAAATCAAATTTCTTTAAAGAATCCATTGCAACGCTTCCTAAGTTACTAATACATCTTTCAACAATTTCTCTATCAGTCATCTCTAAAACGTATAAAAGGATATTCTTTTTTAATTCACCTTCTTTTCTATTTAAATTGTACTTCTTATCAATACCTAATGCTATATTTAATGCAAAAGCTGTTTTTCCAACACCTGGTCTAGCAGCGAGAACTATTAAATTGCCAGGTTGAAAACCATTCGTAATTGAATCAAAAATAGGATAGCCCGTCTTTAATCCTGTTCTTAATTCAGGGTCAGCTGAAACTTTATCAATATAGTCTAAATATTTTACCATCGCCTTCTCAATAGGATATACATCATTAGTTTTTTCATTGTTTTCAGCATTACCAATTTCATATATCGAATTTTCTGCAAATCTTAATGTTTCTTCAGCATCCTCTGAATTATATGCTTTTTCTATTATGGCATTACAACTTGAAATGATTTTTCTTAATATTGAATCTCTTTTAACAATATAAATGTATGATTGTGCTCCAGCAGATGACGTTAAAATACTTGTTAATTCTACTAAATATTCAAATCTACTTTGGTTGCCATTCGTTTTTTTAAGTATATCATCAACAGTTGTAATATCTGGAACTTGATTTTTATCTATCAATTCTTTTATTGCGCTAAAAATAACCCCATTTTCTTTATTAAAAAAATCCTCTTCTTTAACCATTGAAACACGAGCACTACAAAACTCATAATCAATTAATAACGCTGATAATAATTTTTTTTCAGCTTCTAAATTAAATGGATATGTTTTAACATCTATTTTCTTCTTTTCTTTTTCGTTAGCCATTTTTCCTCTTTTTTATAACATTAATAATTATTATAGGAATCATTATAACAAAAGATATGAGAATAATAAACCCATATACAACTGTTGTATTAATTGTATGCCTATAAAAATATATATCTTTGTCATACTCATTAGTATCTAAAACAAAAGTATGTCGATATAATAATGAATCTTTATCTCTTTCAACCTCATCAGCATTTGTTTTTACAGATTTTTCACTATAAGGGGATTCATAAACATATTTAAGTAATATTTTATCACTACTTATTCCTGAATCTAAACATAGGTTGTATAACCTATTTATTATAGTATTTTCATCATATAAATAACTAAAAATTGTTTTTTGTTTCATTGTTAAATCTGTATAAAATAAATGACTTTCTGAATTTTCATATAGTGTATCAGGATTATCATATCCTGTTACTCCAATATCTTTGTAATAATCTGTAACATCGTCATACGATAAATTTGCAATAACTAAACCATTAGTATCATCAAAACTTGGCATAAACTTTGTGTTCTTAAAAACCCCAACTAATTCTTTAATTAAATCTTTATTATTGACCAAGTTATTATAATATTCAGAATCGAAAATTATTTTATAACTGAAACTAATAGCCGAACTTTGTTTTATAGTATATTTGTACATAAAAAGAATATTATATTCTTTGTTATTGTATGTTATATCATAGTTGTATGGAATTGATCCAACATTACTTTCATCCAACGCGTAAACATTACTATATGTTTTTGAAAATAAAACTCCCAAAAAAGTAATTATGAATATTAAAATTAATGTTAAAAAACCAAATTTTTTAGTCAATATTATTAAGCTCCATAAATGCCCATTTAAAATCATCCATCGCAACTTTAAATGGATCTAACTTGGTTAAATCAATATCTACAAGTTTTAACGTATCTAAAGGATATCTACTACCTCCAGATTTTAAAAATTGCTTATATTTCTCAACAAAAGAAGAATCATTAAGTATTTTATTTGCAATATTAACAGCGCAAGTAATTCCTGTTGCATATTTATATACATAAAAAGAAGTATAAAAATGCGGGATTCTTGCCCATTCACAACAAATATTCTCATCTGTAACTACGGCATCACCATAATATTTTTTATTAAGATTTCCGTAAAAATCATTTAATTTCTCAAAACTTAAAGCGTTACCCTTTTCAATTTCAGCATGAGAAAATTCTTCAAATTCTGAAAACATAGTTTGTCTGAATAAAGTTGTTCTAAACATTTCTATATATTTAATTAGATAATGTTTCTTATATTCAGGTTTCGTTTTTAAAAGATATTTTATCAATAAAACCTCATTAACTGTGCTAGCTATTTCTGCTAAAAAGATTGGATACTCTGCTTTTTCAAAACATTGTGAGATATTTGAATAGAACGAATGCATAGCATGTCCCATTTCATGAGCAAGAGTAAACGCATCTGAAATTGTCCCATTAAAATTCAGTAAAACAAACGGATGTATACCATAAGCAGCTGTTTCATATGCACCATTTCTTTTATTAGGTGTTTCATAAACATCAATCCAATGTTCTTCTTTTGATTTTTTAAATTCATTTATATAATCATCTCCTAATGGACTGAGGGCTTTCACAACTAAATCAAACGCATCATCATATGAAATTTCTTCATTAGTATCATTTCCTATAGGCAAATACATATCAAACATTCTCATTTCTTTTAGTTTTAATTCTTTTTTCCTATATTTAACATACTTATGCAATACCTTTGTATTTTGTCCAACAACTTTAAGAAGATTATAATAAACTTTTGTTGGAATTATTTCATTATACAAAGCAGCTTCCAGAGAAGATTTATATTTTCTAGTTTTTGCATATATACAATCAGATTTAACATGCCCAATATATGTTGCAGCTAAAGTATTAATATAATCCTTATACCCTTTATATAAATTATTGTATGCTTCTTCTCTTACACTTCTATCTTTATTTTCCATGCTTAAACTATATAATCCCTGTGTCAGCGGGATTTCTTCTCCATTTACGTGAATATTTCCTAATTGTACATTAACATAGTCAAATGCCTGAAATATATCAGTAAAGCTTTGAGAAAAGTTAGCAACATCACTCAGTATTTTCTCTTCTTTTTCAGTTAAAATATGTTTCTTTTCTCTAATAATACAATCAATCTCTTTTGAAAAATTAGAATATTTAATAGAATTTTTACATTCAATTAAATCTGCAATCTTAAACTTAATTAATTCTGGAGTAAAAAATGAAATTCGTGCTCTATAATTATAATATAAGGCAATAACAATATCACATAATTCTAAATATTTAGGCACACTCTTATCTAGATCGGATTTCATATGAGCAAATGTATATAACAACTCAATTTCTTTATCTATCGAAGACATAATAACCATGCAATCGTATAGATTATCTTTGTTTAATTTCCCTTTAAACTCTTCAACTTTTGTGATTTTACTTTTTACTTGTTCAATTCTATCTTCTATTGTTGATTCATCAAGTAAAGCACTTAAGTCCCATTTATACTTATCTTGGATATCATTCCGATTTTTTACTACATTCATAACATGACCCTTTATTATTAGAAAAATAAAAAGAATGCACCCACTTTGACATTAAACACCGAACCGGTATACATATAGGTAACTCCCTTAAAGTTTCCTCATAACACATTTTGAAATTCACTTAGTGCTGCTGCGGTCAAGCTCTGACACGGTTCATGACACAAAATTGTACAAGACCTTACTATCAACATCCCTTGTATGCATCTGCATTCCATATCTAATGCCTAGATGGGCGATCAACCTCGCTGTAGCGGATTGCGAGTTACAGGGCACCGCTAACTCCCCGTCTAGCATTCATATTAATTATATTAAAAAAAACTCTTTTTTCAAGTAATTAATAAATATTTAAGAAAAACTCAAGAAAAATTATCAAAATAAGAAATTTCTAAAAATATTGATATTTTCTAATATTAAAAATTATGCTAATATAACTATATATTCATATAAACAAAGGAATCATAAAATGAAAACTATTTTAAAGTCAAAAGCGTTTATTTCGATAGTTGTAATTTTTAGTGTTTTAGTATTAGCTGCTGGAATATTCTTAACAACAGTAGGTGTAATGTACAATGATCGAAAAACAGCTGTTGTAGTTATACCTGGATTATTGTGCAGTTCTCTAGAAGAAGATGAAACTGGAGAAATCTTTTATGACCCTTTAGAAACTGATACCCATGGTTTTTCATTTGATGATTTCGGTAGCAATAAAATGATATCACTTGTTGTAGATATTGCTCTACATACAAAAATTGTTCAAAAGGTTGGAGATGTACTCGATGAGGTTCCTGGAAATTTTTTAGATAAATTTGAACTCGATGAAACTGGTGCTCCAATATACTCTTCTAAAGCAGTTCAATGGGACCACGATGGATATGCAAAATATGGTGCAATGACTATGATGAAAACACCATATGAGTATTATGCGAATTTATACAGTAATAAGAAAAATTATGATACTTTTATCTTCCAATATGATTGGAGAAGAGATAATAGAATTGCTGCAGATCAATTAATAGAAGCTTGTAAAGATTATGATGATGTTATCATTGTGGCCCACTCTATGGGAAACATTGTTTCATCATTAGCTATTGCAAAAAATGAAACTTTTAGAAAAAAAGTAATACTAAATTGTTCATATGCTTCTCCATATTTAGGTTCCTTTAATGCATTGAGAATCTTAGAAAATGGTGAAGAAACTGTAGGATCATTATTAGGTGCTGCTCACGATGCACTAGATAATAATAAAGTATTAAACGCCCTATTTGGTTCAATATTAGAAAAAGCAGATAATATTTGTTATGAAAAAGTATTACCTATATTTAGAAAAATGCCAGGTATAGTTCAATTACTACCTACTATAGATTTGGTTTGCCCAGATGG
>JAIKVY010000226.1 GCA_024685275.1 Clostridia bacterium | reverse complement strand
TATTAAAGTATTATAACCATCATCTTGCCATCCTGTTACTTTCTCAATTTTATTCCTAATACTGTTAGTATCATATACAATACCATCGATTATTTTTTTTAAATTATGAGAATAATCTACTAAAGCTTCTTTAGATAATTTTAAGTCACTCATTGCTAAATATCACCTCGTTATTAATATTATATTTGTACACCCCACCTATTTTTATAGGATTAAACCCAATACTATGTAAGTAACAAACTAAATCATCCCAACAATTAGTTACCTTATTGGGAGCTAAATATAATACAATGTTTTTATTACTTTTATCTATACTATTAAATTCTTTTATAAAGATATCTTTGTTAAATACATTGTAATTAATATGAACTATTCCTTTTTTTAAAACAAAAGTCACCATTTTAAAATCATTAGATTCTACTTTATTATTCTCATTTCTATTTAATATTCCACTATTAGTTTTTGTAATATAATTCAATTTTAATATTGCCCTATCATTAATACAACTGATATGTTTTACTGTAGCAGTAATTGATTCTACAATCCCAGACCCTTTTTCTTGATATATATCAACACACTTAATTGCACTTTGTGCTACATCTCTAGCAGACAAAGATAATTTATAAATTGACATTTTAAAACTTTCTAGACTTGAATCAGGTAGTTTATTTTTTTCTTCTTTTATGTTTTCTACACAAACTCTCCCTTTGAGTATTTGCTCATTTATTTTTTTTAACAGAGATTCAATGCTTCTTATTCTTTCATTTAAGGCTTTAACTACTTCCTCAAGACAGTGTTTTTCTTCTTTCAATCTATTAATCGTTTGTTTTAATTTATCCAATATTTCTTTGATACGTGTGATCTTATTATCATATTCTTCAATTCTTTTCTTGCAATCATTTCTTTCGTTAACATACGGATCAACCCATTTTGTTGTTCTAATTACATTTCCATTTCCATCGATCTTACAATCTTCTACTGCGTGACCATTGGGAATAGATTTTAATTTTTCTTCTAATCTTCGTTTTTCCAATTCCAAATTTGATAGCGCTACTTTTTCTATATCATATTCTCGTTCTGTAGTTAATAATTCACCACTTACATTTTTAAGAGAAGTTTCTTGCTTCGTTTTATCCTGTTTTGCTTGTTGTAATTCTTTTTCTTTGTTACGTTTTAGAGACTCAAGTCTATTTTTCTTTGATTCTATTTCTTTGGATAATTCCATTAATTTTGTATCAACATTTTTTATTGCTGCTTTATAATCATCAAGTACACCATGAATAAACTGCATTTGACTAAATATAGAAGATGCTGAAGTATAGACATAATGTTTTGAATCATTAATAGAAGATTGGATACTATCTAGCCATTCGATATTGTATTTCATACCGCTATCCTTTTAATAAATCATTTGCTTCACTAATCCACGAATTACAATTTTTATTCAATATTTTCAAACTATCGATCGACACTGAATCTATCTCCAATGATGCTATTTCAGACATTATATTTGAATATTCTGAAACAATATCTTTTAAATCCTTATTAACATTTTTCCCCATATCGTCCTGCCAATTAGCTACAGAACGCATAAAAGAACCTAAAGCATTAATCTTAGACAATGTTATTTTGTTTTTTTCTATTTTTGAATATATTTCAGAACACTTTCCTAGATATGATTCTATATCCGACATTACTTATATCACCTTTATCGAACTACTTATCAATTGAAATATCTTTTATTTGAGATAATGCAATTGCCTCTTCCTTTGTTTCTTTCGCAAATTGCATTAAATCATCTGCAGATTTCTTTATTTTGTCACTTACATTATTAATTACATTTGTTAAATCATCAAATTGTTTTCCCTTAAAATAATTCGACATTTGATTATGTTGCTTAGTTAATTGACTTAAATTTAATTCTAATTTTTGCGAATAATTCTCTAATTCTTTTGCCAAATTATAGACTATTTGAATATCCTTTATATCTGCGACTTCCATTTGTTTACCTCCTATGTTTTTTTACTAACATTAAATAATCATCAATTCTTCTATATAATTCTTCAAGATTGCGAATAGTTTTTGTTATTGTCTCTATCAAAATATTAATATTGGGATTTAGGGAATTTAACTTATCACCTAATATTCTATATCCATCATCAACCCAGCCACTTGTACTCTTATATTTGTTTTTCATAATATCATTATTATTTACCAATTCTGTTCTTAATTTTTTAAGAAATCTAATATATTCCATTAATGACCTTTGATCTATTCTAATTCCATTAAAATAACCTTCATTCATATTATCCATTCTCCTTATATAAGTTTTTTATCATTGATTCTATATATTGTTCTATATCATATAAAGGAATTGCTACACGTGATGGAACCCAATCATCAATTAGCAATATCTGTGATTCCTCTAGTTTATTATGTTTTAATGCTTCTATTTGTACACTTCTTAAATCATTAAATCCTGGTATATTTTCTAACACTTGTTGATAATTCGCAGAGGAAGTAATGATGACATCTTTGGCTTTATACTCATTATAATTATCATAACGAACATTAAATTCTTCGAATAACAAAACAAAATAAACTGAAACATCTTTGCCTTTCTCTAAAAGCGTACAATAATTTTTGTATATCTCCTCATCAAAATCATCACCATTAGATAACAATTCTGCCTTATTAATAAAAACAACAATTGGAGTGTAATTATCATCGTTTCTAGTATACCCCGACTCCTCATCATAATTAATTAAATTCCATATATAATCAACAACTTCGTTAAAGCCATTTATATTGTTTGCAAACGAAATATTAGATAATACCATTGTTGCTGGATTATTTACTCTTGCTTCATTTTTCTTCTTCTTCAAATGCTTTATAGGTGTATCATATCTACTCGGATCTAAATCAACATAATATATTTGTGGTTCTATAATGTTATTCATTTTATGTAAATAAAGCATTTCATGAATTAATCTAAATGCGACAGTATCTGTATTTTCCTTTTCTCCAACAACACATAATAACGGGTTTCTTGGGCTTAATTCATAATAACAATCTGCACCTGTGTAAAAATATTTACCTAAATTATGATACATATACCCATTTGCAAAACTATTCTTTTTATTTAGATTACGCTGCATTTTCTTGAGTCTGTTATCAACTTCATCAAAATTATCTTCACATAGTATAGTTTGTTTTGTTTCTTTACCAAATATTAATTGATTTACAATGTAATTTGGATATTTGTTCTTTATTGTTTCAAGATAAACCTTTCTATCTTCTGGTCTCTCTCCAGAAAAAGCTACTCTAACAACATTTGCCTCTTTAAATTGATCAAAACCAAGTTTATAGAAACATGCGCCTTTTAATTCCTCAATCTCATGTACCCTTTTTCCACAACCTTCTATTAAATTTTCTATCTCGTTTGGCTGGTTTTTAAAGGCAATTCTATGTGATATTTGTGAAGCTAATTTAGAAATGTTAGTTGTTGGAGATGTTTGTGATGCCAAAATTAAACTTATTCCCGCATTACGTCCTAACCTTACAATATTTTCTAATTTATCTATTATATAATCATTTGTAAGTATTTTTTGGTATTCATCAATAATAACAATAGATCTAGGAACAATTGGAAGATTATGCTTTTTTGCATAATCATTGTACTGTACAATATTCTGTGATGAATTATTCTTTTTAAATATTTCTTGTTTTTTATCCATATCTTTTTCTAAAAAATCAATTAATTCCATAGCTGCTTCGACACTTACTCCAAGTGCTAAATATCTAACATGTGGTAACAAATCTTGATAAATGTTAAATTCAACACCTTCTTTAAAGTCAAAAATATTAACTTCTAACTCCTCAGGAGAATAGTGATAACACGCATTCAATATTAAAGTATGTAAAAATACTGATTTCCCTGAGCCTTTAGCACCACTTACCAAACAATCTCCACCCGTACCTAGAGTATCAAGGACTAATTCATTTACTTTTGCCTTTGTTTTTCCTATTGGTATCCGAATTACCTCTGAAAATTCATTTCTACGATTAGATTCTTCGAATGGTATATCATCCCAAACGCTTTCTAATGGAATTTTTGCTAAATTCTTTTGCATACTCTTATCTAGCTGTCCAAACGAATCTAAATAGTCGATTAGATCTAATTGTTTTTTACGAATATTGAAATCAAATTTAGCATTCTCAAAGCAGTTTATTATTTTGTTTCCTTTTAGTAATTTGAATAACTGGTTTTCTTCATGAATAAAAACAACAGCATTATCTTTCATTGTTAGTGATTCAGCTTTTTGCCTTGCTTCTTCATTATATGTTAAAGCTTTAAAATCATTCTCATCACTTGTTGTTATTATTGTATATATTCCCGCTTTCCCACCTTCTGTAATAATATCATTAACATGACTAACGGTTTCATTATCAAATCCTCTTGGATAATTATTTATAATCAATAAAATATTATCAGCAGGATTTTCGCTATGCTCAACATTGTATTCAACAATATTATTAATACCTTTTAGATTTTTAAGTTGCCCCAATGCTTTAGTTAATGGATCTTGTACATTAAAAATTGCTTGTTTTATTTGGTCTGTATTTCTAGCAAGTGTAATAATATTTTTCAAATTTTCATTTTCTGATAAATGATTTAATATTGATATGCCTTCTTCTATTATAACTATTTTCCTATTTGTTGGAAATTTACATATAAATTGTAAAATTATATTTTCTTCAATTAATCCAAATGCATCTTTTGCTCTATCGATATCTTCACTAGTTTTCGGCTTAAGAACTAAATAAGGATATTTATTATTTGAATCAATATAATCAAAGTACGTCGGTTTAATGGTGGGTAATAATCTTTTATAATTAAATAATTTTGAATAATCAATGTATTTCTCATCAATGATTTCATAACCTAACAATAATTTCATATCATTGGAAAAACCTTCTGAAACATGAGGATTATCATCTAGTTTTGCAATACCATTCAACTCATCTATTTGACTTATATTTTTTTCTATATCATTAATTAACAAATCTGCTTGTTTTTTATATGATTCTATAATGTTATTTTTAGACAATAATTCATTATTTATTCTTAAATCAATTTCTGTAATTTCCTTATCTTTGGTTTCTTTCTCTAATCCACCAATATAATTAATATAATCATCAATCTTTGATTTATATGAAAATAGCAATGTCGAGCAACTATTTATATCATTATATAAATCTAGAAAATCTTTTTCACACGTTATTTCTTTTATTCTTTTCATTGTTGTAATAATTTTCTCATATGCTTTCCCGAAATCATCTAAATAAGATTCTGGATTATATTGAATCTCTTGTGAAATATCATTAGTTATTTGAAATATTTTTAGTTCTTTATTGGTGTTATTAATCATATTTTCTAAATCAGAACATATTTTTTTGATTTCAGAAGATATTCTTAATGTCGTATTTTCCTTTAAAATAGCTTCTTTTTGATTATTTAAACTAGATATTCTAGCATCATAATCGCTAATCTCTTTCTCTAAATTAGAATTCAGCTTGCTTAATTCTAATTCGCTGGATTGAATTTCCTTATACAAAATATCAATATGATTATCCATTTTTCCTCCATTACCAAATAACTTAATTAATCTATATGTTCCATATGCTTAAACAATAAATTGTATGCAAATCCGGTTGGAATTGTAGTAAAAATAAACAAAAGAATATAGAAAAACACCATTCTAATGGATATGTCATACAATTGACTAATTTGAATACATTCAACAATAAAACAACTTAACCAGTTTACGATCATAAAACAACTCTGCAATATAAATAAAAATAAATTATCATGACTATCATCATTACGTATTATATGACTAAATAATATAAAAATAACAAATTCAAAAACAATAAAACATAATGCATTCCATAATGAATTCCATTTCGACATGTATAATAAATCAACACCATATTCAGCTCCCATAATTCCAATTATCATAATAACAAATTGAGCAATATATACAATTTGTACCTTTATACTTGGGGTCATCACATCATCGCTTAAATAGACCATCAACCCTATTCCCATGGCTAAAGAAAAAATACATGCAAAAACACCCTCCACAATTCTTGTCGAAGACTCATCAAAGAATGAATAGCAAAGAATAATAGAACTACAAACAATTATTGATGTTATTACCCTTATTAACGTATTGCTATTATGGAATATCCCTATTAAAGTAACCACTGGTGCCCAAATTATAATTACCCAATCATTAAAAAAAAGAACTTTCTTAAGTAATAAAAATCCTCCAAAATACAATCCAACTGCAATAATAATATGTATTATCTGTGAGACAATAAATGATTTCGAATTTCTTATTCTCTCAATTATTACCTGTCTTTTTAGATTTCTGGCCTCCCTATCTATGTTTTTTTGTTTTTCTTTATAGGCTTTTTTTTCCCTTTTTTTTCTTTCTTTGAGAGCCTTATTTTTTTCCCTTTTAATTATATTATATATTTCTATTTTTTTGTCTTTTGCTTTGTTATTGCCCAATACTGCTGCCTTCTCATACCAATACATTGCTTTGTTATTGCTTTGCTTGGCATAATTCCCATTTTCATATGCCTCAGCAAGTTGAACCATCGCATCAATATTTCCATTAACTGCTTTACTCAATGTATCTATTAAATTCATTTCAATACAGAATTGTTTACAAATTATATTATTATACCCTATTAATTTCTTATTTAATTCATCATAGTATGCTGAAACAAAGTTATCATTAATTTTCTGAATTTTATTGTAATTTATTAAAGTTATACTATCTAGTTTACTATCATTAACATTCTCATTCGCAACACTATTATTGTTTCCTATTGTAAGTCTGGAATTTTTATTAAAATAACTAAGCTCTTTTTTGATTTCACTGTATTCTTTAATTATTTTACCATCTTCACCCCACTCAGATGATAAGTCAATTATTTTATCAAAAGAATCTAATCTGCTGCATAAATCAGAGTATTTTTCATGCCTTTTTTTAATTACATTTAATGCATCATAATATGACTTATTATCTGTATGAATTACTTTAAAAATATTTGAAGTGAATATTGAAAAATATGGGATATTTTTATTGATATTAAAATTATTTTCAATTTTTTCAAAAGCTTCTAAAAAAACTACAAGGTTTTGATATTTTTTTTCGTCCTCGAATTCTTTTCTTAATTTATAAATATTTTTGTAATCATCAAAAATCTTTTCACACTTAACTTTAGCACTAACACATAATTCAAATTGGTGCAATAATTCTTCTAAATTTGCATTATAGGTTTGCAACATGATTAAACTATCCATTTTTATTTATCCCATATATATTTCAGTAAATATTTTTATCCATTTAGAATATTAGTGAAGTTAAGTTCAAATAGAAATACCAAAATAAATTTAATTATTCTCGACTATTACTCTACACATAATACATCCATATTAAACACAATCATTAAATTCTTTTATATTTTACATTTTATTCAATATATTTACAAGTACACTTCTTAACAAAAAATGCTACTATTTATTATAATATTTCTACCCATATAAATAAAAATTCAAAATATTACTTTTTGTGTCCACTTCTATTGACAAGTACAGTCTAATCGTAAATACTTGTCGCACTATCATTAAAATCGAAAGAAAATACTTGTCGCATTATCTATGAAAATCGAAATAAATACTTGTCGCATTATATTAAATGATATATAATAAGATAAGGAGGATAATCATGGAACTTAAACGAAAAATATATGATAAATTAGTAGAATGGAAAGATAAATACAGCAAAGATTATGCTTTAATGATTGAAGGGGCAAGACGTATTGGAAAATCTACTATTGTTGAAACATTTGCCCAAAAGAACTATAAATCATATGTAATTATTGATTTTGCAATTGCAAGCGAAAAAATTAAAAGAAATTTTTCTAATTTAAATAAACTTGATATTTTCTTCCAGAATATTTTTCTAGAATATAACGTTGAATTATTTAAAAATGAAAGTTTAATAATATTTGATGAGGTTCAAAAATACCCCAAAGCTAGAGAAGCAATTAAATATCTAGTCAAAGATGGTAGATATTCATATATAGAAACAGGCTCTTTAATTTCAATAAAGGAAAATGTTAATGA
>JAIKVY010000203.1 GCA_024685275.1 Clostridia bacterium | reverse complement strand
GAAAAGAGACTAGAAAAATTAAACAAAGTAATTGATATTCAAAACAAAATGTTAGCTTCTGTTCTTAATATAGAAACATATGAATTAAGTGAAGTTATAAAAACATATACGAATGCCTTAGATTTGCTTGATGATTATGATCATCAAAGAATAAATAAACCTAAAGGCAATGAGACAATATATAGATTAGAATACGATGAAGCAAGAAAAATTATTGATTCAATGAAGTTTAATAACGATTCTACTTTATTTGGGCTTGAAAAAGAAAAAGGAAAGTTAGAAGGTATACTTGAAACAATTTATCAAAATGTATTTGGTACTGAATTATATCCAACACTTGAGGATAAAGCTGCACATTTATTATATTTCTTAGTTAAGGATCACCCATTTGCTGATGGATGCAAGAGAATTGCTGCAACATTATTCTTGGAATTTTTAAATAAGAATAAAAGGTTAATAAGAAATGGAAAAATAATTATATCTAATAATACATTAGTAGCCATTACACTTTTAACAGCGGAATCCAATCCAGAAGAAATGGAGTTAATGGTAAATGTAATAATGCACTTATTAATTGAGGAAGATAATGTTTAATATATTTGACATTAATATTGCTTTTTAATATAATATAAGTATGGAAAAGAAATATAAAATTGGCAAAAAAATAAAAGAAAAAAGATTAGAGCTTAATTTAAGAATGGATGATGTTGCTAAAGAAATAGGGATTACAAGAGCAACTTTATGGTCTATTGAAAATGGCGATGGCAATTATACAATTGATACGTTTCTTAAATTGTTGGATTTATTAAATATTAATCTTGATATTGATACTAAAGATAATAAAAATGATAGAAGAAGAGCAACAAGAGCTAATACTATATTAGATAAGAAAATTAATAGATTTATAGTTATGTGTGTTGAGCAATATGCATCGTATGTTAACCAAGGCAGTAGTGTTGTATATAAAAAATTAAATGATTTGGGCATCATAAAAGAACTAAAAGATGACTATGAGGATATGCATGGAATGTCTGTGTATTTATTGAATGAATATATTGATAAAAGAATAATTGGAGAAGGAAAATGATTTTATATCACGGGTCAGATGTTAAAGTGGATAATCCGATAATTATTAAATTTGAAAAGGGAAAAGATTTTGGATGTGCTTTCTATTTAACACCAATAAAAGAACAAGCTGAAAGAATGGCTAAAAGAAAACAAAGAATGAATAAAAGCAAATCAGCTATAGTAAGTGTTTTTGAATGTAATGAAAAAGAATTTAGTAATATGAAATATAAAGCATTTAAAAATCCTGATTTAGAATGGTTAGATATGATTATTAAGTGTAGAACTAATCCATCTTTTATACACGGATATGATATTGTTGAAGGCAAAATAGCTGATGATTCTGTTGGGGAAACAATATTATTTGTTATTGATGGCATTATAAAAAAAGAAGATGCTATTGAAAGACTTAAATTTCAAAAGATTAATTCACAAATTGCTTTTTGTAGTGAACAATCATTAAAACTTTTGAAATCTGTTACTAGCTACGAGGTAAAATAATGGAACATATTTTATCCAAAACAATTTTAATTTCTCAAACGATAGAATTAATAGCGAAAAAGTATAAATTAAGTACTGATGAAGCTAGAAATAAATTTTATGAGTCTGATGTAATAGAAATGCTTGATGATGATGAAACTGGACTTTATGGTTCATCAGCATTATATTTATTGTCATTATATGATCATCATTCTAAAAACAAAAAAGGAAAATAATTATGTTTTGGGTATTAAAAATAAAGTTTATAATAAATAAAAAGAAAATAGTTTTTTAGAGGCAAAAATGAATGATAAGAAATTTTTAAAACAATCCCAACAAGGAGAATTGGATGCTGTTCCAATGTATATAAATCTTTCAAAAAAATTTGAAAAGAAAAACCCAGAGGTTGCAGAAATGTTAAAATCAATGGCAGTAGATGAGGGGAAACATGCATCTGTATTTAAGAAAATATCAGGCGAAACTTTAAAACCTCGAATGTTTTTAGCAAAATTAGTGCCATTAGCAATGAACTTAATTGGAAAAAAGAATATGTTTAAAATCATTGCCAAACAGGAATATAAAACATATTATACATATGCTCCATGGATTGAAAAATTTCCAGAAATAACTAATGTTCAAGCAGATGAAAGAAAGCATGGAGATATGGCATTAAAAATCGTAGAATTATTATAAAATAAAAGTTATTGTTTAGGAATAAATATGGAAATATATCATGGTAATATTGTTTTTTCTAAAAGTAGAAATGAATTAGCAGAATACAAAAACAGTTATATTGTTGTAGAGAATGGCATAGTAGATGGAATATATGAATCATTGCCAGAAAAATATGCAAATATGCGTATTGAAGACTTTGGGAAAGATGTAATAATACCAGCATTTTCTGATCTTCATGTTCATGCTCCGCAATATCCAAATAGAGGATTAGCAATGGATGAATTATTAAGTAATTGGCTTAATAAATATACATTTCCTTTAGAAGCAAAATATGAAGATGAACAATTTGCAAAAGAAGTTTATTCTAGTTTTGTAGATGATATGATTAATCATGGTACAATGCATTCAATAATCTTTGGCACAATACATAATAAAGCAACAGATATATTAATAGAATTATTAGAAAATAAAGGATTGTTATCTTATGTTGGAAAGGTAAATATGGATCAAAATAGTCCAAGTTATCTTTGTGAAGAAACAAATGAATCAATAAGAAAAACAGAAGCATTTATACAAAGCCATATTAATAATAAATATTCAAAACCAATTTTAACGCCACGTTTTGCACCAACATGTAGTTTTGATTTACTAAAGAAATTAGGAAAGTTAGCATCAAAATATGAGGTTGGCGTTCAAACACATGTTGTTGAATCCATATGGGAAGCAGAAGAAGCAAAAAAGTGTTTTAATGGTTGTAGATGTGATATGCAAATATATAAAGAAGCTGGATTACTTGATAATGGCCCAGTTATCGCTGCTCATTTTATTTTCCCATCCCAAGAAGATAAAGATATATTAAAGGCATATAATGGATATGCTGTTCAATGTCCAGATGCTACAACAAATGTGATAGCTGGAATTATGAAAACAGGAGTATTACTTGATAACGATGTAAATATCGGATTAGGAAGTGATATTTCTGCTGGACAAAGTTTAGGAATATATAAACAAATAGCAAGT
>JAIKVY010000196.1 GCA_024685275.1 Clostridia bacterium | reverse complement strand
TATCCTCCAATAATTATTATACCATTTTTAAGAAATGGATTCTACAAGCGTAGAATCCATTTATCATTATTTATTAATTATTGTGATTAAATTATCAAATCCAGAGATTTTAAGAACGTCTTTTACTGTTTTATTAGGATTAATTACTGTTAGATTCTTAGGCACTTTTACTGCCTTCATCATTAATAGTAATAACCTTAATCCCGCAGACGATATGTATATTAATTTAGTTAAATCTAAATCTACTTCTTTTACTCCCACTAATTCTTTAATTAAATCAGTTTCTAAAGATGGAGCAGTTGATGTATCTAGATTTCCTTCAAGAGTGATACATAGTTTATCACTATCTTTTTTGAGTTCCTTTTTTAGTTCCATAAAATCACCTTTTTTAATATTTTATCATAAAAAGATAATTTAAACTATTCTACTACCTTTTCAATGATGGTTACACCATCGGTGTCGTAGTACCACCATTTGCCTTGTTCTGTTTCACTAGCTCCATTAGATGTGAAGTAATACCACTTAGCATTGGTTAATGCGTCATTTGAATAGCCAATTGATGTAATAGTGTTTCTATAAGGAGAGGTACCTTTATAATATACTTTTGATAAAGATGAACAACTTTCGAATGCACTATCTCCTATTGATGTTACACTATCTGGAATAGTTATAGATGTTAAAGATGAACAGTTAGAGAACGAACCATATCCTATTGATATTACGCCATTTGGTATAGTTATAGATGTTAAAGACTCACAACCATAGAATGCTTTTTCACTAATTGTTGTAACACTATCTGGAATAGTTATAGAAATTATAGATGAACATTCATAGAATGTTTTATCACCTATTGTTATTACACTATCCGGAATAGATATGGAAGTTAAAGTTGAAGAACCCTCAGATCCATATGTTCCTTTTATAGTTAATCCATAATATACACTAGGAATAGTAATACTTGAATCTTCACATGAACCAATTGATGCATCATAATATGATACATCACTAGATAGACGATATTCTAGTGATTGAACAAATTGTGCATATAAAGTGATTTCTTCTTCTACTTCATCATTAAAATCAAAATAAGATGAGGTAGTAGCTGTGCTTGTTTTATACCATCCACCAAATGTGTAGCCGCTCTTTACTGGATCGTCTGGTTTAGTAGCTTTTGTTCCTTTTTCTACTTCTAAAGTTTGATATACTTCATCATCTACCATTAATGATACAGTACATTTTTCTACTGTTGTTGTTACTACAGGGGCTTCTGCTGTAGTGGTTACTATATCCTCTAGTAAGTTCACTAGTCGTTCCCTGTTTACTACTCACATTGTTTTACACGTCTAGCAAACCTTTTAATTCGCTATAGAATGTGTTTAATTGTTTACTACTCACATTGTTTTACACGTCTAGCAAACTTCTTGATAGAATAAGTCCTTAACATAGTGTTTACTACTCACATTGTTTTACACGTCTAGCAAACGGAAACGATGAGCGAGCTATTCAATTAATTGTTTACTACTCACATTGTTTTACACGTCTAGCAAACTCATTCTAAATTAAATTGTATATTAACGTGGTTTACTACTCACATTGTTTTACACGTCTAGCAAACAATGCACCATACATCCAAGCACCTATGAGTGTTTACTACTCACATTGTTTTACACGTCTAGCAAACCTTGAAGGCAAGTACCAGAAACACTAAATGTTTACTACTCACATTGTTTTACACGTCTAGCAAACAGTTTCATTGTTCTCTTCATCATCTAATAGTTTACTACTCACATTGTTTTACACGTCTAGCAAACCTGATGAAGCTGCAACAATAGGAACGCTTGTTTACTACTCACATTGTTTTACACGTCTAGCAAACTGTTTCTTTATTGAAGCATATAGAGTAATGGTTTACTACTCACATTGTTTTACACGTCTAGCAAACTAGGTAATTTCTTATTTGCTGGAATTGATTGTTTACTACTCACATTGTTTTACACGTCTAGCAAACCCAACCATACTCACTCATTAGTTTGACCATGTTTACTACTCACATTGTTTTACACGTCTAGCAAACATTGCGTATAAGGTGTGGCATTTAAAAAGGGTTTACTACTCACATTGTTTTACACGTCTAGCAAACCTATTCCTGGTTGGGTCGACATACGAATAGTTTACTACTCACATTGTTTTACACGTCTAGCAAACTCAAATCTGGCACAAACAATAAGAGAGAGTGTTTACTACTCACATTGTTTTACACGTCTAGCAAACAATCAAGTACTTAATGTAGATTATCCTTTAGTTTACTACTCACATTGTTTTACACGTCTAGCAAACCAGTACTAGCTGTAGATGATGTTTGAGTAAGTTTACTACTCACATTGTTTTACACGTCTAGCAAACTCAATGACTTAACTCAAGATGAACGCAAAGTTTACTACTCACATTGTTTTACACGTCTAGCAAACCATTAAGTGGTCAACAAAATGGTAACAACGGTTTACTACTCACATTGTTTTACACGTCTAGCAAACAGACATCTATAAACCTGGTACAGTTTAAAGGTTTACTACTCACATTGTTTTACACGTCTAGCAAACTCGAGTCATATCTAACATTCGAAATCGAAGTTTACTACTCACATTGTTTTACACGTCTAGCAAACGTGGCATACAAAGTGTGGCATCTCAAAAGGGTTTACTACTCACATTGTTTTACACGTCTAGCAAACTCGAGAGTTACTTAACATACGAAATCGAATGTTTACTACTCACATTGTTTTACACGTCTAGCAAACATTAGTTTTTGATTAGTTTGTATCGTTTCTGTTTACTACTCACATTGTTTTACACGTCTAGCAAACTATCATCATACATTTCGGTTAAAACTGATTGTTTACTACTCACATTGTTTTACACGTCTAGCAAACTATTGCACCATTGGCTGAATTATTGATTAGTTTACTACTCACATTGTTTTACACGTCTAGCAAACAACTCAACATTAGATTTCACACAAGAAGAGTTTACTACTCACATTGTTTTACACGTCTAGCAAACATGATATCGTGATAGATACGGATTTGATACGTTTACTACTCACATTGTTTTACACGTCTAGCAAACTGTGAATCTATGACTTCACTTACTAGCTATGTTTACTACTCACATTGTTTTACACGTCTAGCAAACCCTAGTGGTTCTGTTATTACTGCTGGATAGTTTACTACTCACATTGTTTTACACGTCTAGCAAACAGTCTCGGTGTCAATTCCTATGATGTTGTGTTTACTACTCACATTGTTTTACACGTCTAGCAAACCTCAAAACCTATTTTTTGCGGTATTGTAGAGTATTTTGATGTATTTTTATATAGTAAACCAGTCATCTTCTACATAGTGTAACATAATATCTTTTTCAGAGGATATTGAAAAGTCAATCAATATAACACCTATTATGTCTAATTCTTTCATTAGTAAGTTTTGTTCTTTTTTTGATAATAAATTTAGTAGATTAAAACTAAAAACATATTTCACTTTTAACAATATATTACATATTTTTAAATAAGATACTAATAGTTCCAAATAATTATCCACATCTCCTTCTTTGAATTTCACATCAAATGATTGGAAAAGTTTGGTGAAATCTGTAGAGTCTGAATATTCGATTGGGTAATCTATATTTTCGATTATATCATCCATTAAACTAAAGAAATTATTTTCAATATTTAAAAAATACTTTCTATCATCATCTTTGATTTTACTTATTAAATCTTTGTATAAATAATTTAATAACTTCTTTTCATTTAGGGTGATTTGAAAAGGATTATATATAATTGTAGATGACTTTTCTAAGTTTATAAAATTATCATTTTCATACAACTCAACATTATTAAATAAATTAAATGACAATTCTCTAAAAATTATACTATCCTTGATTTCAAAAGCTGTTATTGAAGAGTCGATATCAATATAATAATCACTTTTCTTTATAAATAGTCTCATAGTTTAATTAATCTCTCATCAGTAGTAAGAACATCGGTTTTATAATCGCCTAATAGAATGTTTATTGAAGCAAATTGTTTTTCCGTTATTGTCATTGACATAATAAAACCGTTAGGGGGAACGTTTTGTTTAATTCTTTTAATTGTTGCGTCAGCTGCCTGTTGATCTAGTGACATTTTTATATAAACAGACTCTTGAAGCATATAGAAACCATTTGTCTTAAGCAATTTTACAAAATTTCTATACTCACGTTTTTCCTTGGATGATATTGATGGCAAATCGAAAAATAAAATGCTTCTCATAAACCTATAACTCATACTTTATAAATCTTATTTTTTCTTTGTTTCCTGTTTTTAAATAATTAAAAAGATCTTCTACATATAAATGTATTGCATTTGATAAAATGAATTCTTTCGAATTATACTCTACAGTCGAATTTATTATATCTAATATCTTTTCCTTCCAATTATCTTCTGATAGTTCTTCGCTTATTATTGTATAATCAACTAGCGGTCTAAGTGGTTCTATAAAATCACAAGATAGATTAAATGGATTAGATTCTCCTATATGATGTATTCCTAGTTCTGTTAAATAACCAAGAGATTTTATTTCCCTATTTATACATGATAATAACAATGAGTAACCATAATTCAAATACTTATTAACATTGTTATCTTGTTCTCTTGAAAAATCATTTCCAAATAGAGAGTTGAAATATACTTTCGCTGCATGTCCCTCTCTATTTGTTTCGTCTCCATCAGAAATATTTAATAAATATGACTTTAGTAGTTCAAATGAGTCAGTATGCTTTTTATATTCTAAATTTCTTGCTTGATTTACTATCTTCTCCTTAACAATTAGATCCCATAAATCGTTTTTATATTTTTCAGGAAAATTTAACTGTTCTTTTATTTTTCTATAAGAATAATAATTATTTTGATATGGGATAATTTCACCTATAGGATTATGCTTTGAATCACAAAAAATTATTTTGATTTTATTTTGTAAACATTCAGAAATAAGAGACGATGTAATGGATACTTGAGTAGAATCTATTACAATCGTTCTTATTTCATCAATCAATATTCTAGTTTCTTCATTTCCTTTCCTGCAAATCATATAGTTTAAGGAGTATTCTAATTTACATCTACTTTCAATTAAAATGGTTCTAAATGCCATAATTATTTAGGTACTTCAAACAATGTTTTTTTATAAAAACCAGTTATTGATTCTGAGACAAATAGTTGACCCGGTTTTAATGTTTTGGAAATTTTTAAGACTCCGGATTGTTTGCTTAATCCAATACTTGATAAATCAGCTAATTTTCTTTCGTTTGTTTTCAAGAGATCAAGCAATGATGATAGTAGTTTAATTTTGCCATCCAGTGATAAAACTTCAAATACTTTTTCATCCATTTTTTGTGATATGGATCTAATAATAGTAAAACTATAGATGTCTTTTGAGAACAATAATTTGATGTCTTTAAATAATACGAATAAATCAGAATCAGTTAAAACTATTTCATCACACTTTTCGTTTTTTGCAGGAGATACTATTACCTTGTCGCCGAAATCTAGCATAATGTTTTTCATTTTTTTGTTGTCCAAATATTTATCAATTATTTTAATTGTATAAATATCTTTTTGGTTAAATATTCTATCGTTTAAGTTTTTAATAACATAAGCGTCGCCAGTTTTTCCTGTAATACAGTATTTTAACTTTCCATCAAAAATAGGTGCGTTTGTTTTAATGTTATCACAGACAACTATCGCATTTTGATAACCACACTCTCTTAATAAATAGTTATCTATTTCTTTTTCAGCTCTTTTTGGAATAGCTTCTAAAATATAAGTTTTTTTGTTATTTTTGTTTGCCTCAATGATGACATATCTTGAAAAAGAGTCAGATTTTAATCCACCATAAATATTTGTTTTTAAGTTTTTCTTTATTGGAATTAGGTTGTCATCACTCTTTGGAAGTATTGTAACCTTAGGTATTAATATATTAGGATTGTATGTTCTGATGGTTTCGTGTATATCAAACCTAGATGTTAAGTCTTTTATAAGTAGATTTAATTTTTCTCTATCATTTCTAAAATACCAATAAACAATTTTGTTTGGATTAATACTAAACCCTTCTGCTTTCATCCTGTCATAGTCTTTAAAATAATAAAGATGGTGTTTCTTATAATAATCATCAATTATACCGCCAATTACAACATTTAAATATGCATCATGTGCATGGTGGAAGTTATTAGCAGTTCTACTCTTATATACATCATATGATTCTCTAAAATCACTTATATTTTCAGCCTTAGACTCAATGATATCATTATCATTAACATTCATATAATTTTTTAACACTGTAACAAGGGCTTTAACAGATTGGTTTGTTATTGTTAATTGCCTATTTACAAAACCATCAAGTTCTGCTTCTGTCATGGTTTTTTGTGTTAGTCTTCTATACTTTTCCTTAGAAATTAAACCTTTATCTAATAGATTGTTGTAGAACATATACCTTTGAGGAGACATTTTATCAGCAACCTCAAATAAGAACTTATCCTTTTTAACATTATTATTAAAACTTCTTAATGTTAATACTCTATTAGTTAAAGAATCATCCTTTATTAATGATTGAGGATAAATATGGTCTACGTCATATTCTTGCGAAATACGATTTATATCTATGTTATCCATAGTGTACATACACTTTCCTAATTGAGTAAAATACAAGAATATTTGATCAGATCGTAAATTGTCTTTATTTCTATCTAATTCTTTATTAATTTCATCGTAATCCACATTCATACTTTGAATAAGATTTTTAGATTCTTTATATAGTTCTTTTAATTTGTCATATCTGCTTCTTGATGGTTTTTTCTTTGCTTTATTTGTTCTTGCACATTCAATATAGTATTTGTCTATTTTTCTTCCAAATATTCTCTCTATTTCATCAATAATGTGAACAGATTGAACAACGGCTCTTGTCATTTTTGGAGACACAATAGTATATTCCTTTAAAAAATCGATAAGGTTATCTGTTGATTTAATATATTGTTTATTGTAATCATTTACTATGTTAATATACATATAGTCTTTATCATAGAGGATTTCATTTAAGTTTAAGTTTGTTTTTCTCATTATTTCTAATAATGTTCCTTGATTATTAATGTTTATACCATTAATGAACTTTTTAGACAATGATGAAAAACCAGAATAGTTTAATCCTTTAATTTTTTTAATTATTTCGTTATCTAGGTTGTATTCTTTAACAAGTCTTTTTTCCAATATATCTTTATCTTCAAAAATTGCTAAATCCAATATAATATCTTCGATTTTATCTTTGTTTTCTTCAAAAGAACCTCCAAATATACTCTTGAATTTAATATAACTACTCATACTACAATTAACTTCCGGTAGTTCTTTTCCAGTAGATGTTGTAATTTGACTTAAGCTACCGGTTCCGTTTGATTCTTTATTGAAGAAGTTTATAATATGTTTTTTTGTTGGCTTTGCGTATTTATAAAAAACTTCTTCAAATAATTGTTGCTTTTCTTCTGTAGATATTTTTCTACCATTTATAGATACTTTATTTAAATATGACAAGCAATCATATTCTTGGAAGATAATGGATTTTTTTGGTAAACAATAATCATTGTCTCCTTTAAGATATGTACATTTATTTTGCATTCTTTGTATAAAAGCTATTGCTGTATTGTATTCATCAACATTTTTATTAATATTCCATGGTGTTATGTGCTCATATGATAGTCTTTTAATCCATGCATGTTCCGATGAATCATTTAGTGGTCCGAAGTAATATGGTAGTTTGAATTTAAAAATCATGACTAGTTTTTCAATATTGCTATAACCATCTGATGTATTATTCAAAAATGAATAATACTTCTTTTGAGTGTTTAATATTTCTTTGAGTTCAAACAAATGGAGTTGCATTGGTATTGCACCATTAGATGAGCTTCTTAATTTTCCTGTATCTTTCCAATTAGGATTTAAATTGATGCACTCATAATATTTATTAACGAAAGCTTCGCTTATTGATTTATTTTCGTGTCCAAGTAATTTAACCACATAATAGAAATCATATACTTTTTTCGCTTCTAAAATTAAATCAAATAAGAAACTTAATTCAGAAATTTTTCCTTTAGATTCTTCAATCTTACCTTCAAGATCTTCTTGAGTTAATGATAGTTCTAACTTTTCATATTGTTCGTCTTTAACAATGTCTAATTTTGATATATTCACATTTGCACCAACTAATAATGGTATAAGACAATCTCTTATGAGTGAACCTTTCGGTAATGAGAATAATTCTGTTAAAGTTCTTTTTTTGTCTGATTTTGTTGCATTATTTAACATAATGTTTTCAAAATCGCTTGATATTGTAGAAAAGTTATCAAACTTTTCAAAATAACATTCATCAAAGTTTTCTTCTTCCGAGAATGAGTCGGCCACCTCGCTTAATTTATCATTTACTAATTCAAAAAATTGTTTTGCGATTTCGTTATTATCAACACTAAAAACCTCTCCAGGTGTTAAGAAGTTCCCACGATATTTGATTATATGACTAATTGCTAAATATAAGAATCTTATATCTTTCGCTTTATTTTTCATCAAATCTTTTCTCAAATGGTAAATTGTAGGATACTCTTTATAAAAATTACTATCATTATAGTTTTTATCATTAAACAAATTATATTTATTTTGGTGCTTCTTATCTTCTTTAACCAAAAAAGAATCGTTTAATCTTTCAAAAAATAGCGGATCTATTTTGTTGATTTCATCTTCAAAAATTTCTCTAGTCCAAGAAAGTCTTTGTTTTCTTCTTTCTATTCTCCTTCTAGAACTTCTAAATGTTCTTCTTGACTTAGCGTCTTGTGACTCATCAAACATTCTGACACCCCAAAAAGTAAACCTACCATTTTTCGTGTTCTTTTGAACTAATTCGTTATCTTGGTCAAGCAACGCCCAACCAATACTATTTGTTCCGATATCCAATCCTAGTTTAAGTTGTTTTAATTCTTTCATTAATTCCCTCCAAATTTATATTGACAAATAATTATTTTTATCATAGAATAAAGCATACACGTCGTGCAAATAAGCATTTTGCGAAAACTTTGAGTCCTGTTGAGGACTTTTTTTATTTAAAGTATTCTAGTTTAATTCCATTATACATTATTTTTTATATATAAAAATAATTTAAAAAAATATGCACCAAAAATAGTGCATATTTTTTATTTTAAATTATATTATTCATTAATTTGTCCTTCTTTAAAGAAATCTAACTTTCTCTTTAAAGATGTTTCAATATCTTGTATATCCTTTTCAGTTGTTGATATTATGGTTAAACCTTTTTCTTTATATATCTTCATTTTATAGTTTTTAGATTTTGTATATGTTAAATTGTTTTCATTAAATCCCCAATGTTCGATATATACGTCACCTTTACCATTGAAGTTTGGTAAAAAGAAATCTGGATGAATATCGTGCGACTCATCACTATCTATTGCGATAGCTTTTTCATATGCATGAGGAATTCCGTGTTCAAATAAATAATTGTCTATATCCCTTTCTGACTTACTTTTTACAATATGACCATCTTTACAAGTATACATTCCTTCATATGAGTCATCTAATAAAGTAATGTCTCTACAATTTTTTATTTCAACAAGTAATCTCTTATCTTTATATTTCTTATAACAAGCACCGCAAAAGAAGAAACCTGGCTTTGTTTCTTTTCCACAAGATATACATTTTACTTGATAATCAACTCCACCATCTTCTTTTTCTTTCTTTTCAAATTTTTGTTTTGACTCTTCTACTTTCTTTTTATAATCAGAGTTTAATATTTCTTTTGTTTTTGCATCAGTAAAATATCCGGCTGCATTAACTACGATATTACCCTTCTTTAATTCATCAGCGTGTTTACCACACAAAAGATCTTTTCTAGCATTTCCCATATAAACTCTTGTTGGTTCACCGCAAATTGGACATTTTAAATTTTCGTTACTCATATTGAACTCCTTAAATACTATTTTCTTAATATGATATTAAGCCACTGATTATTTCTTTGCATTAAATCACCAGTGATATACATTTCTTCTATATTAAATTTTGTTTTATTTATTAATTCTTTCGCTGACTCTTCGTTTAAATCAACATAAAATCTTTCATCTCTAATTCCTTTAAAATCACCATATTTAAATGAAGCAAATAATACTCCATTTGGTTTTAAAGAATTATAAAGATTGTTGAATGCTTTTAACAAATTTTCTACGTGAAGTAGGCTAGCGGAAGCCCAAACACCATCATATTTGTTGGGTTCATTCAACTCTGAAACATCAATTAATCTTACATCATAACCTTGTTTTAACATATTATCTACAAACGACTTTGAAGTATCTATACCTGATACATTGTAACCATTCTTAGAAAAGAATATCAAATCTCTACCCGAACCAAATCCAACATCCAGAATATGGCTATTTTTAGGTATAAATTTTAAAAATTTATCATAGTGAAAAGACATATCCACTGATATGGTTTTTTCTATGTAGTTTTTAGAATTTAAATCATAGTAGTTCATTAGTTATGCCTCAAATCGTAATAGAACTTGTCTACTAAATTATTATTTATAGAGTTCAGCATTTCATTTTTAAATGTATCATCTAGTAGGTTTTCTATATTTTTGTTTCTTTCTTTTAACTTATTGATAATTTCTTCAGATGGTACTGTATTTGATTTTCTAGAGTTATTTGATTTAGATGTTAGTACTAAATTCCAAATATCGTCTGAATACATATAACTCCATGGTATCACGTGATCTACAGAAATGTCGTTAGACTTTAAAACGTTTCCTGAGTAAAAATCTAGTACTTCTTCATCTTTAAATTCTTTTAGTAGTTGATCTTTATATTTTGTAAGCGAACTTCTTTTGATTCTATTATTTGATATACTGTTAACTTTCGAAACAATCTTTGGTGA
>JAIKVY010000191.1 GCA_024685275.1 Clostridia bacterium | reverse complement strand
CCACCATCAAAAGATGCTGTTCCATAATATGTCATCCAACCTAAAACTCCAGTAGTTTCTAAAGATAATTGTTGTTTAGCATCTTCTTTTGTGTAATCTTCTGTATAACTATAGATGCTTTTTGTCCAATAAGCATTATTATCATCTCCAACTTCTTTGGTGTATATTGCAAAAGATGTTTCGCCTGATAAATCCCAATACGTTTCTTCGCCATCTGTTGCCATATAATAGATATTACCTTTAGCACCATAAGTGAATCTTACAGTATCAGCCTCTCCAGCTGCAGCCCCAGTACCTGTTCCTTCAAACACAAATTTGAAACCATCACCATTTTTCATGGTTTCCATTTTGGCTTGTACTTCTTGAGAATTATAATCATCAGAAATAGAAGCATCGCCACCACTAAAACCAACTTGTCCACAAGCTGTCAAGATTAATAAACATGACATCAATGCGACTACTAGTGTGATAAACACAATTTTTTTCTTCATATTGTTTTCCTCCTCATAGTTTTTATCTTTGATAAGATAAAATTAAAAACTAATTTGTTTTATTATAAATAATAGGTTGGAAAATATAAATAGAAAACAATAAAATGTGGGGATGATTATGGGGTGATTTATATAAAATCTAGTCTTTTGAACGATTAATCTTTCTTTCTAATTCTTCTCTTGATGATACTTCAAATTTTCTATATATCGCCGATCTGTGTGTTTTTACTGTGTTATATGTAACAAAAAGTTTTTCCGCAATTACCTTTAATG
Organism: Clostridia bacterium; assembly: GCA_024685275.1. Lineage (GTDB taxonomy): Bacteria > Bacillota > Clostridia > Christensenellales > DTU072 > CAG-1782. Next base: position 7,519 of record JAIKVY010000191.1, on the reverse strand, counting down.
GGATACCTTCAAGTAGCAATTCGGCAACCTCAATCTCCCTTTCTGATAATCCTACACTTTCATATATCTGTTCTTTTGTAAGAGCTGTGGTTACTTCTATATACTGTTCTTGGGCAGATGTTGTTGATATTCCTTTATCCCAAATAATTGATGAGGCTAAAATGAGAGCATCCCCTATTAAACATATTGCTAAAATTATTTTTATCGCAGTTTCATTTGCATATAGAGTAATCATTGTGGCTACTACTACAATAATAATTCCTGCAAAATTTGATACGATTGGGGCAATTTTAAAGAATCGATTATTCTTATATTTTCTTATTATATTACAAAGTATGTAGTACAAATTAATCATACATATATTAAATGTTGCTCCACCAAATACGCAGGAAGATAATAAGTAGTTTTTGTCGTTATTGCTTATAAGGAATAACAATAAACATACAATTGAAAATGCAAATCCTGTTACTAAACTAATCGTTGCTGGCTTAATAGAAAATCTATATATTACAAAATACATGATTGCTCCTAGTAATGCCCCTAAATAATAAAAATATCTTGCATCTGGATAAATTGGAGCTGTACGCATTATTGTAACCATAGAAGAACAAACTGCTACAAATCCACCAATGCACGCAAGAATTAAAGATATATATAGTTTTTTATGAAATTCTTCTAAGACTGGGTATTCATCGCTTGGATTATATTTTTCAAAGAAACAAAGAATTGTGGCAATTGCACTAAGGGCAAATATTATAAACCAAAACTCCACGGAAAACCGACTTAATTTTAATTGAGCATATGAGACTATTGCTACTAGGATATGAGCAAAAACTATAGCAAATAGTCTTTCTGAATTATTCATTTCATAGATGTATGTTAGTAAAGAACAATCGGCTAATTGGCCTAAAAGAATTGATAAGATTACCAAAAATGCTACATGATTTCTTGCTTCACTAAAGCAAGCTCCCATTAAGATATATATTGTTGAAACGAGACATAGGATTTTTTTATATTTTTCTAGCCTATGGCTTTTTATGAATATAAATCCAACAATTATACTCGATAAAAGTGCGATGTGTTGATATAAAAGAACCATTGAAGTATCAAATGATATAATGCCATCTTCGAAGATAAACCACTTTGATGCGATTAAAAATACAAATGTGTACATTATTGCCCAAAAACAAACATTAACCCATTTGCTCTTTCTAACGTTTTTTATTAACCCAACATCATTTTTCTTTATATCAATCATTTTCATATCATCCAAATTAATTATATTACTTATTTGATAATATGCAATTTTAATTCTATTTGTGCTTTTATTAATGTATATAAGTGCAGAAATCCATACTTCTACAATACTGGATTGTAGTCTCTTGCGTTTAAAATATATATTTCAAAATGCAAATTTTGTTTAATATGTAGGTTTTTATATATTATATATATAAATTTTACAAGAACAATTGACCTAGCAAATGCATATTTGTATAATTATATTGCTTTATTGCGAAAAAACGATTTAGTTAAATAAATTTTTTACGGAGGATTTTTATGAGTACAAAAATGACAATTGACGGTAATACCGCTGCTGCTCATGTAGCGTATGCCTTTAGTGAAGTTGCTGCCATTTACCCTATCACTCCTTCATCTCCAATGGCTGAAAGCTGTGATGAATGGGCTGCACATGACCGCAAGAATTTATTTGGACAAAAAGTAAGAATCGCTGAGATGCAATCTGAAGGTGGTGCTGCTGGTGCAGTTCACGGATCTTTAAATGCTGGTGCTTTAACATCTACATTTACTGCTTCTCAAGGTTTATTATTAATGATTCCAAATATGTACAAGATAGCTGGTGAAATGCTACCTTGCGTTTTCCACGTTTCTGCAAGAGCTTTAGCTGCTCACGCTCTTAACATTTTCGGTGACCATGCCGATGTTATGGCTTGTAGACAAACTGGTTTTGCTATGCTTTGTAGTAACTCTGTTCAAGAAGTTATGGATTTAGCTTTAGTAGCACATTTAGCTACATTAAAATCTAAGATTCCTTTCTTACATTTCTTTGATGGATTTAGAACAAGCCATGAAGTTAGCAAGATTAATGTTATCGACTATGATGAAATGAAGAAAGTTCTTGATATGGATGACGTTTTAGCATTCAAGAATAGAGCTCTTAACCCAGAACACCCTGTTCAAAGAGGTACAGCTCAAAATGGTGATATTTATTTCCAAGCTAGAGAAGCATGTAATAAATATTATGAAGCTGTTCCAGAAATTGTTGAAGATGCTATGAAGAAAGTTGAAAGCATTACTGGTAGAAAATATAACTTATTTGACTACTATGGTGCTGAAGATGCTGAAAAAGTTATCATCATGATGGGTTCTGGTGCTGAAGCAGCTGAAGAAACAGTTGACTATATTAATAAAGAAGGCGGAAAAGTTGGTTTAATCAAAGTTAGATTATACAGACCTTTCAGAGCTGATAAATTAATTGCTGCTCTTCCAAAGACATGTAAATATGTTTCTGTATTAGACAGAACAAAAGAACCTGGTTCTATTGGTGAACCTTTATTCTTAGACGTTTGCATGGCTCTCGAAGGAAAGAATATAAAAATCCTCGGTGGTAGATATGCTATGGGAAGCAAAGAATTCAACCCAACAATGATATATGGTATATATGATAATATGGGTGAAGGAAAAGCTAACAAGAATCACTTTACTGTTGGTATCGTTGATGATGTTACATTCGCTTCTCTTCCAATGGGTAAAAAGATTGATGCTGCTCCAAAAGGAAGCATTAATTGTAAATTCTGGGGACTTGGTTCAGATGGTACTGTAGGTGCTAATAAAAATAGTATCAAGATTATCGGTGACCACACAGATAAATATGCTCAAGGATATTTCCAATATGATAGTAAAAAGAGTGGTGGTATCACAATTTCTCACTTAAGATTTGGTGATTCTCCAATTAAGAGTTCATATTTAATCGACTTAGCAGACTTTGTTGCTTGCCATGCTCCAAGTTATATCTACAGATATGATATGCTCGCTGATATTAAAGATGGCGGAACATTCTTACTTAACTGCATCTGGAATAAAGATGAATTAGAAACTGCTCTTCCAGCTAAAGTTAAAAATGATATTGCTAAGAAACACTTAAAATTCTATACACTTGATGGTAACGAAGTTATTAAGAAGATTGGTGCTAAGAAAGGTGTTAACACTGTAATGCAAGCAGCTTTCTTCAAATTAGCTAACATCATCCCATATGAAAAAGCTGAAGAATATATGAAAGCAGCTATTAAGAAAACATATGGAAAGAAAGGTGACGATGTTGTTAATATGAACTACGCATGCGTAGATGGTGCTATTGAAAACTTAGTTGAAATCAAATATCCAGAATCTTGGGCTACAACAACTGAAGGTGCTCCAATGGTTGAAACCAATGGTACAAAATACTTCCAAGAAATTGTTAAACCAGTTCTTGATCAAAAAGGTGACTCTCTCCCAGTTTCAGCTTTCAGTGCTGATGGTACTGTTCCAGTTGGAACTACTAAATTTGAAAAGAGAGGTACTGCTGTAACTGTTCCATCTTGGGATATGACAAAATGTATTCAATGTAACCAATGCGTACTCGTTTGTCCACATGCTGCTATTAGAGCCGTATTAAAAACAGACGATCAATTAAAAGACGCTCCTGCTACATTTGCTACAAAACCTGCTACAGGATTCAATGGATATAAATATAGAATTCAAGTAAGCCCATATGATTGTACTGGATGTGGATCATGCTCAAATTCATGCTTAGCTAAAGAAAAAGCATTAACAATGGTTCCATTACAAACAGCTATTGATAACGAAGCAGCTAACTGGGAATACTATGAAAAATTACCAGAAAATGATAAGGTATATAACACAAATAGTCCAAAGGGAACAATGTTTAGTAAACCTTTATTCGAATTCAGTGGTGCTTGTGCAGGCTGTGGAGAAACTCCATATGTAAAATTAGTTACACAATTATTTGGTGACCATATGATTATTGCTAACGCTACAGGTTGTTCTTCAATCTATGGTGGTTCTGCTCCAACATGTCCATATACAACAAATGATAATGGACACGGACCAGCTTGGGCTAACTCATTATTCGAAGATAACGCTGAATTTGGTTATGGTATGAATCTTGCTGTTACACAACGTAGAAACAAGATTAAAGAAGATATGCTCGCTGTAATGGATAACGTAAATGAAGCAACAAAAGCTGCATTTGAAAAATGGATTGCTAGCATGGATGAATATGAAGCAAGCAAAGCTGCTGCTGAAGAAGTTAAAGCTGCTTTAGCTAACGAAAAATTCGAATCTGCTGAAATCAAATCTATAAATGATAATGCTGACTGTTTAGTAAAGAAATCTATTTGGATTATCGGTGGTGATGGCTGGGCATACGATATTGGATACGGTGGTGTTGATCACGTTTTAGCAATGAACGAAGATGTTAACATTTTAGTTCTTGATACAGAAGTTTATTCAAATACTGGTGGTCAATCAAGTAAAGCTACTCCAACAGGTTCTGTTGCTAAATTTGCTGCAAGTGGTAAGAGAGTTAAGAAGAAAGACTTAGGTATGATGGCTATGAGTTATGGCTATGTATACGTTGCTCAAGTAAACTTAGGCGCTAACGCTGCTCAAGTAGTTAAGGCAATTAAAGAAGCTGAAAGTTATAAAGGACCATCTTTAATTATTTGTTATGCTCCATGTATTAACCATGGTATTAACATGGGATTATCAATTGCTGAAGAAAAGAAAGCTGGTGAATGTGGATATTGGTCAACATATAGATTCAACCCAATGCTCGCTGAAGAAGGAAAGAATCCATTCACACTTGATAGTAAAGATCCAACAAGAGATTATAACGAATTCTTAGATGGTGAAACTAGATATAAGAGTTTAAAGAAGACATTCCCAGAAATAGCAGATAAGTTATTTGAACAAAATAGATTAGATGCTGAAGAACGTCGTAATAAATATAAGAATTTAAACGATAAAAACTAGTAATCTTTTAATTAACTAAATCTATCAAAATATAAGAGGTGTCAATTTTAATTTTGGCACCTCTCATTTTTTTATTTCAAATAGATTTATTTTAAACTTTAATAATGATTATTTTCCAAATATTAATTCTCTTAAATACCCTATTTCTTGTTCAAATTTAACTCCATACCAATGATTGAGATCATCTTTAGAAATATCAATACATTTATATGTAAATAAAGCAGCAATTTTAGCAGCATCTTCTATTCCCTTTCCATTCATTAATGATGCTGTAAACGCTGATGAATAAACATCTCCTGTTCCATGTCTATATATATTGATTTTTGGATGTTTAAAATAGTTTTCTTTTCCATTTACTACTGTGAATACACCAGTTGATTCATCATCAAATGAAATGCCTGTTAAAACGACATTTTTTGCTCCCATTTCAATTAGGGATTTTGCTATTGATTGAATATATTCAACATCATATTTTTCTTTATATTCGCAACCAAGCATGAATGAAGCTTCTGTTATGTTTGGTAGGATAATATCAGCTTTAGAACATAACCTAGCCATATTTTTAGCAAATGCTGTATCAAACCCTGCGTATAACTTACCATTATCTCCCATTGCTGGATCACAAATAAATAAAGCATCTTTATTAAGCAATGTTTCTTTAATCTTGATAATAATATCTACTTGCTTATCATTTCCTAAATATCCTGTATATAAAGCATCGAATTTAATATCCTTTTCCTGCCAATGGCTAACAATGCTATCTAAATCATCTGTTAAATCTCTAAAAGTGAATTTTCCAAATCCTGGAGCTGTATGTGTTGATAAAACAGCTGAAGGTAAAATTGATGTTTCTACTCCACATGATGAGATAATTGGTAAAGCAACCGTTAATGAGCATTGCCCTACACAAGAAATGTCTTGAACTGATAATATTCTTTTATATTCCATTATTGCCTCTTTCAAATTTTATATAAAAGATTTTACACACTTACATTTTTCAATGCAATTAAATATGTATTATTTTTGCCATATTTTAAACAAAAATACAAATTTAAATAAATAATATGGCCAATTTGAATATCAGCCATATATACGCAAAGAATTGATAATTATAATACGCTTTTACTAATCTATTATTCTTCTTTTAAAAATGGTAATGTTACATCTAATGTTTTTTCTGCTTGATCATATAAAAAGATATGTCCAGATTCTTCAAATGTAACAAGTGTCATATTCTTTAATATTTGTTTCATTTCTTCTGACTGGTAGTATGGCATTGTCTTATCAATCGTTCCCCAAATAGTTAAAACCTTTATACCCGCTTTATCTGTTCCAACATATCCTTTATGTGTTTCATCAAAGTTTAAAATGGTATTTCTAAGTGATGATAACGTTGCTTTAGCCATTCCTTTATATTGAGCACAATATGCAAATTGTTCCATATATTGTTCTTTAACTGCTTGCCCACTATATAGCATTTCTTTAGCACATCCTTTGACTAAAATCTTCATGCCAATAGTGTAAAACATACATTCGCCTATGCCCTTAATTTTGGCTAATTTCATATAAAATGGAGCTTTAAAGTGCATTCCTGCTGGAGCATATAAAACTAGTTTTTCAACCTTTTCTGGATGCATTGAAGTAAATGTTGTTGTTATGCTTCCTCCCATGCTAGTTCCAAATAAATAGAATTTTTCACCAGGAATTAATGCTTCCGTTAATTCATGTAATTGATTAGCAAATAATGTTGGGTTATATTCCTTTTCTACTCTTTCAGATAATCCTCTACCAAGTAAATCATATCTTAATACTCTATATCCATTTTCAACTAATCCTGCTGCTATTTTGTCGTATATAAATAAAGGTGTTGCATATCCATGAGTTAATACACACCATTTCCCATTTTCGTTTCCTTCTATTTTGTAATGAGTGTTTCCAGACGGAAGATCAATAAAACTTCCATCAGCATTTTTTCTTACTTCATCATTTAATTCTAAAGATTCGAGTTTGTATTTTTTCATGTTTATATTTCCTTTTTTCTCTTATTAAATATATTATACACTACTTTTATTCTGTTTCCATATAAAAAGGTGTATAAAAGATATGTATAACTGCCTTGTTTTGTTTTATTCTTCAGTAACATTTAAAATTACACATTTATATAAACTAAATACATTATATTTGTGTACAGGCTTTATTATTTATGATAATTAACTAATTGAAATGCAATTTTTACTTTAAAATAGTTCCACTTGCCATCAGTTTTCATTGCTACATGTTCTGCTATTTCTCTAATTGAATCAGGACATCTATCTTTATATACATATTATCCTAGTAGAACTTCCTTAAGTTTCAAAGGAGGTAATAAAAATGTCAAAAAGTTTTAGTAACTTATATTCTGGTACCAATGGCGAACATAAGGCAAGAGTCATGTTATTATCCACTCAAAAACAAAAAGCTTTCAATT
>JAIKVY010000114.1 GCA_024685275.1 Clostridia bacterium | reverse complement strand
AATTGAGAATTAGAATTATTATAATTAAATATTTCTTTAATTTTTGTATTATAAAATGCATATGCATCAATTTTAATTAAATCATCTTTTATGTATACAGCTCCACGTGTACTATTTTGTAAATAATTATCAAAAGTATCTAAATTTGAACAATTATAAAATGCGTAAGCACATATATTTTTTAATTGATTATTATTTGATAAGTCAATAATCTCAAGATTTTTATTATTTCTAAATGCAGATTCCGCAATTTTAGTTATATCATATCCTAATTTGTATTCTTTGTTACTACCAATATATTTATATAAAATTCCGTTATTAACTATAGAATTATTTTCAATTGTTTCAATCCATAATGTATTATAAAAAGCATCATCGAGAATTCTTTCTAATGAATTATTTAAAACAACATTATTTAAATTAATCGAATCTTTAAACGCAGAATTCCCAATACTAGTTACAAAATAGTTTTCAATTGAATCTGGTATAACGATTGAATCAATTGTTCTATCACACCCAATTATTTCAATAGATGTATTAGATACATCAAAGTATTCATTTCTAATTAATCTATAAATAAAGTCATATTCTCCAACTTTTGATTTAAAAATTTTAGACAAATTTGTTTCATCACTTGTAACAATATTATCAGAATTTAACATGTATTTATTAGATAAATTTAGTTTTGCAATTGTAATATCATTTTCTGAAACATAAATATTGTTAATATTATTATTAAAAATAGATTTTATGTCATCATTAATTATATTTAATGAAGAAAAATTAAGTGCTGAGAAATCAATATAATCAATATTTGGGGAATTAAATGCATAATCATAAATATTAGCTACTTTTTCAGGTAAAATAATTGTGCCAATTATAGCATCATAAAAAGCATATTGTGAGATATTTACACAGTTAGATTCAATTTCATAAATATTTGTTACTTTATTTGCCGGATATGAAACAAGTATATTTTTATCAAGTTTATATAATACTCCCATTTCAGAAGTAAATCTAAGATTTGAGGCATCAACATCAATATACTTTAATGAAGAACAATTTGAAAATGCTCCATCTTGTATTTCAACAACAGTATCAGGGACAGATATCTTTTGTAATAATTTTGACTCTGCTGAATTAAAGGCATCTCTTGATATAGAAATTACATCTTCCCCTTTATACTGTCTTGGAATATTTAGATTAGTTAATTTACCATTATATGAAGCAACTTGATACCCAGAATATTTTGCTGAATTTTCATAATAAATGTATGAAGAAAAAGATAAACCGAGTGGATACCATACAGCAAAAAATGTAGTATCATCACTTAATACATAAGGAAAACTTATTATATTTGTATATGTTCCAGAAATAGCTTCAGCTGTTGATATAGGTTCAGTTGTCCATCCATAAAAATAATAATTATCATATGATAGTTCCTTAGCAATTTCTTCTTCACTATTAAAGACATTCTTTTTTATAGAAAAATTTGGTATAGATGAAAAATTAGTATTAAATGTAGCAGTATATTGTTTTGTGGTCATTAATGCATAAATTGTTTTTGATTGTGATAAATTTATTGTAACAGTTATATTTTTATCAAAAATACTAGCCTCATCAGAATTATAATTAGATGTTGACCACCCAAAGAAATCATAATTATCATCTGAATCCCATTTTAACTTTAATTCTGATCCTGAAGAAAAATCATCAATAAATATTTTATCTTTATATCCATTACCTGAATAAGGATTTCCATTTACAGATATTACGTAACCATTGTGAATTGTTAATTTAAATACTTGTGTTGATTCCAAACGCATTTCTATATTGAATTGAGTCGTTTTACCTTTGTAAGAAACATTAATAGTATGTTGTCCTTCATTATTTAATAGAACTTGCGATGGAAAATCTATGAAAGATTCTTCTAAATTAATAGTTTCTGTTTCATCATTTATATACAGAATTATTAATTGAATTGAACTAATACTTAACTTTCCAACATAAGCAAATTCAGGAATTGTTGATTCATCAATAGAGATGCTTTTAATTTCAAGTTCTTGATTATTATTAGAATTATCGGCATTGTTATTACAACTAATTAGAATTAATAACATACTAATTAATATAATTGAAAATGTAAAAATCTTTATTATGTTCCTATTCTTATTTTTCATATTATTCCTTTAATTCATATTTTG
>JAIKVY010000173.1 GCA_024685275.1 Clostridia bacterium | reverse complement strand
GTTGATTTAACTATAACAAAAGGTAGAGTTCCTCAACCATACGTTAGTGATAATGTTAATCTAGAATTTGAATATTATTTCGGTGAGGAATGGAATTTGGTTTATTCTTCATCTAATACTTATGGATATTTATATGAATATAATTCATTACTTTGTCAATTAGTTAATGATAGTGATAAATTGGTTGCTTCAAATGTTGGACAATATCAATGTCAAATTGAATTAGTAGATAGTGCTAATTATACTTGGGTTGAAGAAACTGTAACAGGACGCAATTATGGCGGTCCAACAAGAACATTTAATTGGGAAATCAAAAAACGTGGTAATATAGCTTTAGACTATACTTTAAAATATAATGGTGAAGATATAGAAAATGTTTACGATGCTGTAATTACATATGATAGAACCAATCCACCACAATCTATGGAAATAGAAATCACTTTAGGAGTTGAAAACGAGCCATATTATAGATACGTTAATAATAGAACCTTTATCTACTCTATTGAATGTTATGGTGTTACAGCAACTCTAGCTAGTATTTCAACAAATAATACTAACACTATAACAATAACTGGTATTTCAGGATTAACTAACCCACATGACTATTTAGTAGTTACAATAAGTTGTGATGAGGATGATTGTTTTGAAGATTATGAACAACAATTACCTTCTATAGAGTTTATTCCTGGCGAATTAACACAAGAAGAAAAAGATACTATTCTTGCTGCAATTCCTAATACAACATATAATAACATTTCTTATTCTACTACTACCGCTATTACAATCATTAAAGATGATGATCAATATAAAATTTCAAGCAATGATTTGCCTGATGAAACTGTTAATAATTTAGGTGAATTTGTTTTATATTATTCATATCCAAAAGATTATAACCTTGTAACAGGGAAAGTTGAATTTGGTAATAATGCTTATTATGTAATCCCATGGATTGACGATGTTTCATTCTCAAGCAATATAGATGATTCGATTACCGTAATTCAATTTCATTTTAGATTTGAACCTTATAATAAATTTATCGAACAAATCGAAATATCTGCTACAACTGAACTTTATAGTATGAAATAGAGAAATAATAAACTCAATTCAAATTAAACAGTGCTAAAATTCATTTGGCACTGTTTTTTTATTGCTTTTTTAAAATCAGACGAATATTGATAACGATACTAAAGCTACTGAAATAGTTGGAATGGATATGATTACCCCATATTTTATAAAACCTAAAAATGAATACTTAACTTCTTGTTTTTGCAATAAATTGGTAAACATTATTCCAGCTAGTGCACCTATTGGAGTTAAGAATGCTCCTATGTTAGAACCAATAATACTTGCATAAATTGCACCTTCAGTTAAATTAGGAATGCTTGCATATAATACACTCATAGGAATATTATTTATCAAATTACATACTATAAACGAAGAATATCCATATTTATATATTTCATATCCGACACCAAAGAAATTATATATTTCTTGTGTAAATCCAGATAATCTTAATCCTTCTACTATTACAAACATCGAAAGAACAAAAAATATTAATTCGTATGGTAATCTTTTTACTGTATTTATTAAATCACTTGGCTTTTTCTTTTTTATAATTGAACTTACTAAATTAATTAATATCAATGATCCAGCGCAAATAACAGATATTAAATACATTTCTACGTGAATGTATGATGAAATAACTAAAAATATCAAACAAACAACTAAGTGAATAACACCTATAATTAGATCAAACTTTGACTCAATTGTATATTTTTCTTCTACAACAATCATTTCATGTTTAAGAGATTTTCTAAATAATAACAATAATATTAGTATTTCTACGATACCTGCTAATAATGTAGGCAATGCCATTATCTTAACATATTCTAAAAAATCTATTCCATAACTTGTTGCTAAATAAATATTTGTTGGATTTCCGATAATGAGCATCATACTCCATGTGTTTGCTCCAACAAAACAACTTACTAAATATGGTATTGGATTTATATTTGCGTTCTTGCAAAAATAACAAATAAACGGGATAAAGGTTAATATAACAATATCGTTAGATGTAAATATCGTTAATATAGAGGCAAACGCGTAAATTATTAAAAATAAAGATATTTGGCTTTTTTTAGCTAGTCTAGTTGATTTATATGCTAAGTACTTAAAAAATCCAACCTCGTCTAAATATATTGATATTATTGTCATTGAAAAGAATAACGCTAATATTTTAACTGGATTAACACTATCAGATGATATTATTGCATTGTATATATCTTTAAAATCTACTACTTTAAGTAGAAGCATAAATATTGCCCCAATGATTGAAACAATAATATATGGTTTTAGTGTTATTTTTTTTATTTTTATTTTAGGAAAAAATACTATTGATATTATCACTAATACGCATGTAATAGAAGCAATAAGTACAGCCTTTAACATAGTCCTCTTTTTAACCAAGAATTATATTATCACTTCTATACTAAATGTAAACTAAAAATGCTGTATTGTTTTAATTTTTAATCCTGCTGAGATAAATAATTGCTACTGTTAATTCTTTTTAACCAAGCTGAATATTTTTCTGCATCCTTTATTTCGGGATAATTCATTTCATTTTGAACTTTGACATTACTAAATTTCTTTCTTAATTGAGTAACAGAATACTTTATTGTCGAACCACCAGATGTACAAAATGGAATTAATGATTTCCCTTGAATATTAGAATCCGATAAATAACTTTCTAATACTTTAGGCATCTTATTATACCAAATAGGGAAACCTACTATAATAGAATCGTATGTGGACAAATCTGGCTTTTCGTTTTTATAACTAATAGATTTATTTAATAAAAATTCTGCTCCTGATTTTAATACTGCACTAAAATATGATCCATATTCCTTATCCGCTACAACTTCTATTGCTTCACAATTAAGGTCTTTAGCTATTTTAAGAGCAATTTCTTTTGTTGTTCCTGTTTTTGAAAAATAAACAACTACAAATTTCACTTTATAAGGACTCCATTTAGTATTAATTATTTGTTATTATGGTTCAGGTCATAACAACAGAATAATTGTACAATTATTCCCTTTATTTAAACTTAAATGTGATTTTTATAATAAATATAATTATTGATCGTCTTCTTGAGGCTTTTTATCAGTTGTTTTTTCTATTGCTTTTATTAATGATGAATATGTGCTAGTAAATTCAGAATAACTTTGTTTTCTTCTTCTACTCTGATCTAATGCTCTTTTAGCTCTAATTTCTAGGGCTTCTTTATAGTTCTCTTCATTTTCTATAAAGGCAGCCAATACTAATGCATGATTATTTTCAAATTTGAATACACCATCGAATATAGCTATAAGCATAGGCTCTTTTGTATAATCGGTAAATAATTTACAAATTCCACCTTTTATTGCAGTTACTACTGGAGCATGATATGCCATAACACCATAACTTGATGATTCAGCAGAAAATGAAAAGAATTCTACATCATCCCTTTCTAAAAATATATTATCTGGTGTTCTTAGTGTTATGCTAAATTTTCTCATTTATATCCTTATTTTTTATCTTAATCCCGTGGATTATATCCTTCTAATTCAGATATATCACCAATAAAATAAAAATTGTTTTCTGGAATATCATCTACTTTTCCATCTAAAATTATATTTACACTTTCAATCGTTTTTTCGAGTGGAACATACTTTCCTTCCATTCCAGTGTACATACTAGCAACATGGAAAGGTTGAGAAAAGAATCTAGTTAATTTTCTAGCTCTATATACAAGTAATTTATCTTCTGGTTTAAGTTCATCCATACCTAAAATTGCAATTGTATCTTGTAATTCATTATATCTTTGGAATGTTTCTTTTACTCTTTGAGCTGTTCTATAATGTAATTCTCCAACAATTGAAGGTTCAAGAATAGTACTTGTTGAATCCAAAGGATCAACTGCTGGGTAAATACCTTGTTCAACAATTTTTCTTGAAAGGACTGTCGTTGCATCAAGATGGTTAAATAAGGTACTTGGAGCTGGATCTGTTATATCATCAGCTGGAACATATACAGCTTGAATAGATGTAATTGAACCATTCTTTGTAGAAGTTATTCTTTCTTCTAATTGGCCAATTTCGTTTGCAAGTGTTGGTTGATATCCAACTGCTGATGGCATTCTACCTAAAAGCGCACTAATTTCACTTCCAGCTTGAATAAATCTATATATGTTATCTACAAATAGTAAAACATCTTGCTTGTCTTTATCTCTAAAATGTTCAGCTAGAGTTAAACCTGTATAAGCAGCTGTCATTCTTGCTCCTGGAGATTCGTTCATTTGTCCAAAGACCAAGGATGTATTCTTTATAACTCCAGAATCAGTCATTTCTTTTATCATTTCATGACCTTCTCTAGATCTTTCACCTACACCTGTAAATATTGAATGACCTCCATGTTTTGTAGCAATGTTATATATCAATTCCAAAATAAGGACTGTTTTACCTACACCAGCACCACCAAATAAACCGATTTTTCCACCTTTAGTATATGGGGCAAGTAAATCAATTACTTTTATACCTGTTTCGAATATTTCGGTATGTGGGTTTTGTTCTGATAAACTTGGTGCTTTATGATATATTGATTTTCTCGTTGCATTAATTGGTCCTTTCCCATCTATTGGTTGACCTAATGCATTCATAACCCTACCTAATGTTTCTTCTCCTACTGGAACACAAAGTGGACTTCCTGTAGAGATTATTTTCATTCCTCTAAATAATCCATCTGTAGAATCTAATGCTATTAATCTAACATCACCATTTTCAAGGTGAGCCATAACTTGAAGCATTATTTCATTTCCATCATCTTTTTTTACAATACAAAGCTCATTTTGATTTGGTAAGTGATTATCAAACTTTGCATCAACAACTGTTCCAATAATTTGAGTAATTACTCCATTGTGTTCTTTTATCATATGTTTCTTCCTTGTTTTGCTATTGTAGCATCAATTAAATCGTTAGTAATTGATTCTTGTCTTATTTTATTATATTGAGTATTCAATCTTTGTTTTAATTCTTTTCCATTATTTGTCGCAGTCTGCATTGCTACCATTCTATCATTATTAAGAGCCAAACTTGATGACGAAAGTGCAAAATATATTCTTGACCAAATGTAATTATATAGAATTTTATCTATTTCTTCTTTAGATTCAACTAATGGCTTTTCAAGTTGTTGTGATGGTGTTTCAATAGGTAAAAGTGTCTTAGTAACTAAATGCTTTTTTGAAGTATATCCTTCTTCTACATATGTATAAATAATATCAACCTGACTAGTTTTACCATTTAAAAAATCCTTCGTTATAGATTCTGTAACTTTCATAGCATCATCAACAAATGGTTCATGCATTAAATAAACGAAAGCATTAGATACTGCCATTTTCTTTTTATGAAAATGTTCTCTGCAATAATGACCAATTGCATATATTTCCACATATCCATTTTTCTTTATTTCTTCATCTGCATATTCAAGCACTTTATGGTTATAATCTCCGCAAAGTCCTTTATCGCTTGTTATAACGATACATACTTTTTTAGCTTTTGGATTTTTAACTTTGCATAAAGCAAATTTATCTAGAGGCCCTAGCATTGTTATTATTGTTTTAATCTCATGAACAAATGATCTACTTGATTCTGTTTTTGATTGGGCACGCGCCATTTTTGATGCGGCAACAAGTTGCATTGCACCTGTTATTTTAACTGTTTCTTCTGCACCAGTAATTCTTCTCTTTATTTCTTGCCCTTTCATCTAAATTTCCTAAAATCATCAAATAATTCTTTTATCCTTTCTTCATCTTCTTCTGTATAGTCAAGATTATTGTTAATATTATCAATTAAATCTTTTCCATTTGATTTTATATATGAGATAAAATCTTCAACGAATTTTTTTACATCTTTAACTGCAACATTGACTAAATAATCATTCATTGCAATATATATCGAAATAAAGGTTTCAAACATAGATTTTGGAGCATCTTGTTCTTGCTTTAACACTTCTGTTAATCTTTCACCTTTATCAATAACTTGCATTGTTTTGTAATCTAAATCTGAACCAAATCTAGCAAATACTACCATTTCTCTAAAATGAGCTAAATCTAGTCTTGTGTGCCCTGCTATTTTTCTAATTGCTTTAACTTGAGCAGAACCACCTACTCTGGAAACAGATAACCCTACATTAATAGCTGGTCTAATTCCTTCGTTAAATAATTCTTTTTCAAGATATATTTGTCCATCTGTTATTGATATTACATTTGTAGGGATATATGCTGAAATATCTCCTGCTAAAGTTTCAACAATTGGTAAAGCGGTAATAGAGCCACCGCCCAATGCTTCAGATAAATGAGCACTTCTTTCGAGTAATCTAGAATGTAAATAGAAAATATCTCCTGGATATGCTTCACGTCCTGATGGCCTTCTTAAAAGCAATGATATCGTTCTATATGCAATTGCATGTTTTGATAGGTCATCATAACAAATTAAAACATCTTTACCTTGATACATAAAGTATTCTGCAATAGCACAGCCAGCATATGGAGCTAAGTATTGAAGCGAAGCTGATTCTCCAGCAGTTGCAGCAACAACGCATGTATAGCTTAAAGCATCATTTTCACTTAATTTCTTTATTATCCTAGAAACTGTTGAAGCCTTTTGACCAATAGCGACATATACACATATTACATTTTTACCTTTTTGATTGAGAATTGTATCAGTTGCAATAGTTGTTTTTCCTGTTTGTCTATCACCAATTATTAATTCTCTTTGTCCTTTTCCTATTGGAATCATACAATCAATTGCTTTAATTCCAGTATATAGTGGTTCATTTACCTTATCTCTATCTGGAATTTTAGGTGCTGGAAATTCAACATCTCTATATTGTTTTGTATTAATTTCAGGTCCATTATCTAATACTTCTCCAATAGAATTAATTACTCTTCCTAACAATTCTTCTCCAACTGGAACATTAACAATTCTACCTGTTGAATAACAGATTGTTCCTGTTGAAACATCATCACCGTTTATAATAATAGCACCAACTGAATTTGCTTCTAAGTTTAGTGCTAAAGCAAATCTTCCTTCTCCTAAATAAATAATTTCATTACTCTTAACTTCTTTAAGACCTTCAATTCTTATTACGTTATCAGAACATGCTACAACTCTTCCAGCTTCAAACACATGAGTCGTTTGCTTAAAGCCTTTTATTTCGTTTTCGAGAATTGTTGTAAGTTCTTTATAAAATGAATTCATTATTTATTTTTCCCTTTTGCACTTTCTGCTAATCTTTTTAATTGACCAGAAATGCTTGCATCAAACACTTTTGAGCCATCAAAAATAGTTATTCCACCAATTAAAGAATCTTCAACAATGTATTTAACTTCATATTCCTTGTATGTAGCAGTTAAATATGTCTCAATTCTCTTAATATCCTTGTCAGATAAATTGGTCCCTGATGTAACAACTATCTTAGTCATTCTTCTTATTCCACTCCTCTAGTGCTTCATCAATAATTTTTGAATTATCTTCTTTATTAATTTCACGTTGTAAAATATTGCCAGCTAAGTTAACTGCTATATCTACAACTTCATCTTTTGCTTCTTTTAAAGCCAACTCTTTTTCTTCTTGAGCTTTTACTCTTGCATCATCTTTTATCTTTTCCGCTTGCTCTTTAGCTTCTGCTAATATTTGTTCTTTCTCAATTTCAGCTTGTTTTTTCGTTTCTTCAACTTCAAGTGCCATTTGCTTCATTGCTTCTTGAGATTTTTGAGCATTTTCATTAGCTTCATCTATATCTTTTTGTGCTTTAAGTTTTACATCTTCAGCATCTTGATACTTTTGTTTTATTTCATCTTGACGCTTTTGCATAAACTTTTTTACAGGCTTATATATTAAGAAAATTAAGACTAACGCAAGCACAACAAAATTTGCTAAATGTAATAGCATTTTTTGCCATGATAATCCAAGAGCTTCAATAATATTTGCGTTAATTAAATAAATCATCTTTCCCTTCTAATTACATTACTAAAATCAAAATACCTATAACTAAAGCATAAATAATAGCTGTTTCAATAAATACCAAACCTACAATTAACATTGATCTAATTTTTGAATCAATTTCAGGTTGTTTTGCTAAAGCATCCATTGCCTTTGCAATAGAAAATGCCATACCAAAAGCTCCGCCAAATGCTGCTAAAGCAATTGCTAAACCTACTGCTAATGCTACCATTCCGTCTGCTGCGATTAAAAGACTCATTTTTGCCTCCAATTTATTTATTTTGCTAATTTCTTTTTCTTCTTTTTATCTTCATGAGCTGGTTCTACACTTTCGCCATAGAACATAGATGTTAGTGTCGTTAATACATACGTTTGAATAACTGCATGTAACAATGTGAATAAAACTGATACAAAAATTGGCACAACTACTGTATATGATAAAAATGCGAAACCTTCATAAATAAGTTCTGTTATTAAAACACCACTTATAATGGCTCCAAATAACCTAAATGACATACTTAATGGTAACGAAAAATCTTTTAAAGCAGATAATCCTCTGGCTTTATTATGGATAATTCCACCAATTAATATTACAAAGTATGATCCAACTCCTAAAACAATACATGAATTCAAATCCCCTAATGAAGCTCTGAATCCAAATAATTCTAGTAATGTTCCTAATGAAATATATACACCTGCTACAAAAAGATACATTCCTAAGAATGAATTATGCACAGGACTATTTGTTTTTGCTAAATTATCAAAATATCCAACTACCGTTTCTAATAATAATTGGAATTTCCCTGGGACTTTTTTAAATCTAGGAATAACAAATATTCTGACTATTATAGCGAATATTGTAACGATAATCGTTACTAAAAGTGCAGTAAAAAAAGAAGGACTAACAGGTATACCAAAGAAATCAACATCATCTGGAAATAATGCTTTTGCCATTGTCTCTCCGACTTCTGAACAAATAAGCTGATTCATATCTCCTCCTTTTTTTGCATCTTTAATCTATTATAGATTAAAAGCATTTCTAAAACCATATTTTAAACCCATTTTTAAAAAATAGCAAACTTTTGACTATATACATTAATTATTTCACATAAAAACATTTTTTATCCAAGTCTATACAAGTTTATATAATTTTATATAACTTTTCATTTCTTAAATACAAACACAATTCAAAAAATAACGTTTTTTTTGACGTTAATGTTATTTTACTTTATACTTATTTTAGCTTTTAAAAAGGAAGGGTTTTTTATGTCTAAAACAAAAAAAGTATTGCTTGGAATATTTATTCCTATAATAGTATTAATTCTTGTCGCAGTTATCATTGCATCAATTTTATTAATTCCATCAAGTTTTAAAATTGAAGAACCTGTATTAACTAATGCATATGGAACAGTTTTAGCAGATATAGATGGTATTACTACTGCTAATCCAAGATATATTGATATCGCATGTTTGGGTTCTCATGATTCGTTTTCAAGTTTACTAAAAGCAGATAATCCAGCAGATGAAACTGCTAAACCAGTATTAAAAACAATGCTTCCTATAATAAAGAATTTTACTGTTAGATATGCTGTTACTCAATATAATGGAATATATGAACAACTAATGAATGGCACAAGATTTTTACACATTAAAGTCACATTATACAATAATGAATGGTATACTTCTCATTCCGTTTTATCTGGCAAATTAGAAACACATATACTTGAAATATTAAAATATTTAACATCAGCTAATGCTAACGGAGAAATTGTTGGTATTTTATTCCAACCTATTACTTTAGGGGAATATAGCTTTAATGATTTACATACAGCAATAGATAACATCAAGTATGAAGGAAAATCGCTTTTTGATTATGTTAACTATACTAGTGTAAATAAATTTAATGATGGCAATAGTGGCACTAAAATAAATGAACTTAGATACAATGACATTACAAATAATGGAACAAAACCTGGTGTTGTTTTATTTGATAGAAGAAGTAGTGATTATTTAGAATCTTGGGATGCTGGAGCCGATCAATATCCATACTTTTTTGATATGGATAAAAATGCTATCCATATTTGGAATGAATCAAGTAATACTGATATTTTAATGGAAAAGATTACAAATAATATAAAGTTAATTAATGATAATGAAAAATATATCGATTTTTTAAGAATGAATCAAACACAAGCTGCTTTCGTTTCTAAGGGAATTAAGAATTTAATTTCTTCATTAACAGCACCTTCGTTATTAAACATTGCTCAGAATTACAACTTAAAATTGATTGAAAGAACAGATTTTAAAGAAATGTTAGCAGCAATGCCTATATTCCAAGTGGATTTTGTTACTTCTTCATATGGCAACTTTAATTTCAAAGCAAACAAATTAATTAGAGAATATAACGAAGAATTGGTTAGTTCGATTTTAGCATAACTTTAAGCTATGCTTAAATGTCTTACTTAACAATATAGATAGTTTTTGATATACTATTTCTATGATTAAGAAACTAACACAAACAATTTTTGTTGTTATTACTATTCTTTTTATGTTTGTTCTAACTAGTTGTAGTACAAGCAAACTTGAATTTCAAAAAGACACATATGTTGTTGCCCCAAATGATTCTATTGAAATTGGTGTTAACATTTTTCCTAAGAAAAACGGATATTCTTTAAGCATTGAAAATACTGCTATTTGTTCCATTTCTGGCAATACAATAACTGGAATAAAAGAAGGCATTACTAACATATATGCAATATCTGATGATGGAAAGAAAGAAGCACAAGCAAGAATAGTTGTTTCCAAAGATATTGATAAGGATAATCCTGTTGTAATTAATCCTTCTTTTTTAGTTTTATTCTACATAGTTGATGAAGAAGGAAATACTGAAACATATAAAAGTCAGTATTATGAAGTTGATACTACTATCGATGAATTACTTCCAACATATGTCGGATATGATATTACTGGATGGTTTTCTAATTTAGAATGTACCGAAAGTTATAACATCTACTCCCCTATTAAAGAAAGTCTTAGTTTATACTGTAAAAAGATAGCAAAAGATAATTCTTTTAATTTTGACAACAACCATTATGTTGAATCTTTATTCTATAAAAATTTGCCACATAGTGTTCTCTATTTCCCAGAAAAAACAAATACTGGAGCAATATGTTTAGGAATAAAAGATGGAGCCTTTATGGGCGATACTAGCATTGAAGAAATATATATTCCTAGTTCATATGAATATATTGGTAATTTAGCTTTTGCAGGATGTACAAACCTTAAAAAAGTAGTTATTGACGAAAACAGTAATCTCAAAACTATTGGTAAATTTGCATTTTCAGTTACAAGAAGTAAAGTTGATGAAGACGAAGAAACTAAAGAAGATGAAGTTGAGTATGAATTAAATGATAATCCATGTAATAAATTAACATCTATTAATTTACCTGATAGTGTTGAAACTATTGGTTCTTTTGCATTTTACAAATGTTCTTCTCTCGTTTTAGAAGATTTGCCAAGCAGTCTAAAAATTGTTAATCAAGGAACATTTTATGAAACAAAAATTAAATCAGCTAATTTAGAAAATGTATTAAGAATTCTTTCATATGCTTTTTATGGATGTAGCGATTTAAATACCATTACAAATATTAATAAATGCGTATATATCGGTAAAGAAGCATTTTGTAATTGTGGTTATTATTCTAACCAAATAAATAATAATGGTGGAATAGTTTATATAGAAGATGTTTTAGTCGGTGTATCTGATTTATATGGTCGATTATTAGGTGGATCAAAATTAAAACTAAAAGATGAGACTAGGTTAATTGCTAATGGCACATTTACAAAAACTAAAAATCAATATGATTTATCCATTGAATTTCCAGCTGATCATTATGTTGATATAGGCACAGATGCTTTTTATACAAATGTTGAAGGTGTAGCTTTAATAATTCCTGAAGATTATTTAGATTATTATTGTGAAACATACAGTACATATGAAAATCTATTCTGCTATATCAAGGATTATACTTTAACTGATGATGTAAATATAAATTATGGAACTCATAGAACGATAATATTTGCTGATGGACATTTTTGTTACGAAAAATATATTCCACTAAAGAATAATAACGATGAATACATAATACCAAAAACAATCGATTTGTCTCGTATTTCAGCCATTCATAACTGTTATAGAATCCAAACACATGCTATTGATTTATCAAAAATTCCAAATGCTCTTGCAGCTAATTTAGATTATGTTAACTTAGGAAGAATTAATAATATTGCTTACCTTGCAATTTGTAATTGTCCTAATTTAAAGATTATTGATTTATCAGATAATCCCAACATA
>JAIKVY010000216.1 GCA_024685275.1 Clostridia bacterium | reverse complement strand
TATTGCACTATATTTTAGGGGTCAACTCCTAAAGTCAGGTATTATATCTTTTTATTTATGGTGTCAATGGATTTATTATCGCTAATTATTATTACTGACTTTTCTCGTAAATTAATAATCTATAAATACGAAGGAACAAGTAATTCTTTCGCAAAATTAAACATTAAATTCTTAAGTTGAGTAATAACTACAATAAAATGATATTTTATATCAATTCTTACCAACACTTATTTTTATAATTGCTTTATCATCAATATTTTTATTATTATATTTTTTATCAAATTTATTAGATAATTCTATAATTTCGTCAGATGTTTTTGTTAAGAATTCTCCTGGCGATGTATATTTTAGATATTTGGATGCGCCATCTGTTGTGATGATTACAACATCACCAATTTCTAAATCAATAGAATTAGATTGTATGAGTTCTTGATTTAATTCTCCATTAGCCAAAGCGTATCCATATGGATTATTAGAGTTATTTATATATTCATTTACAAGTGATATTCTATCATTTTCTATATTTTGAATATTAAAAACATAATATGTTTGTTCTTGAAATAAAATGATTGGTTTATTATTTCTATATAAAATAATTGTTGAATCTCCACCACCAGCATAATATAGTTTCCCTCTGAATATATATGCAAACATGAAACAACATCCAGGTTGTTCTATTGATTCTATTTGTTCTTTATTTTTATCATTATATTCTTTTATACACTTATCAGCATTTATAGCACAATCTATAAGTATTCTTGGAATATCTGCTTGATCAATACCTTTATTTAATCGATTTTTAAAATTTTCTATAGATTTATCTACAAAAATAGAAGAAACTTTTGTGGCATGAATTAATCCATCAGCGTATTCTTCCTCTTTTCTAGATACTCCATCACATATTACAAAGAATCTTTCATTATCTAAATGTCCTAAGGCATCTTCGCACTCACCACCATGGTTATTCCCTTTTATAGGTCCCGCATAATCAATTATATAATTATCTATAATATTTTTGAATTTTCCATTTAATAATGTGTTATATAAAGATATTATATGCTTTGTTGAAGTTAAATCAGCACTTCTATTAAAATTAGAAATATCATCATCGATATTTGTTGTAAGTATCTTCAAAGCTCTACTTGATAATGTACCTCCCGAAGAAGATAGATAATTCTTAATTAGTTTACTTACCGTGTTAAATCCAGATAAATCTATTACATATATAATTTTATTATGCTTGTTTGCATACTCTAATTCTTTTAATACTGCCTCTGATGATATCGAATTTTTACTTAAAAATAAAACTACTGCAGCACTATGTTCAATTTTTTGGCTAATTACATCATACCATTTTTCTAATTTTTCTTGATTGGACACATTTGGAGTCAAATCAACATCGTAGAAAAATCTAATTCCTCTACGCTCCATTTCAAATAAATCAGAATATACATACTTGTAATCTAATGAAGAATAAGAAATAAAAAGATAATCATTATCCCCTTCACAATTAGTATTAGGTTTTATAGAGATTTGAATATTTTTAGATTGATAAACTTGACTTTTATTTTTTAAATAAATTCCATTTGATGAATGTAAAAAATCATCTATTTTATCTGGAAAAGAATCAATAAATGCTTTAAATTGATTGAATTCATCTATTAATCCTATCCCATTATTAGATTCAGTTTCTTGTTTTATAGCTTTATTTAATTCCTCTGTAGCATTTCTTTTGGCTTCCGCGAAATTTGTTAACTCAGAATTACTTTTAGCAACTTTAATGGCTTGATATAAATAATCATAAAAAATAATTTTTGATTTTATAAATTTATATCTAGAATATTTATCGTTAAAATTAATACATTCATCGATAAGCAATAATGCGTTAAGTTTTTCTTTATTTTGAGAATCATTTATAATTGAGTCTAAGAACGAAGAAGTAATTGGAGCATTTTCTTTATTTTCTATTATTGTACGGATTTTTTCGACGTTATAATCTTCTAATTTTTCTTCATCAACCCCTTTCCTTTCTTTAGAATCTTTATTTATTATTAAGTATTCTTCCATCGCTACTATACAACTAGCATAACTCATTTTTATAGCAGGGTTTTTCGAAGATATCTTAGAGCCATTTTCAAGCTCGATTAATTCATTTGTATATTTCGTATATGTAGCTTTTTCTAGAATTTGATTCATTAAAAGCTGACGCTTAAAATCATTTCGTATACTAAAATAACGAATTAATGTGTCATAAAATAAAATGTATTGTATATTATATATATCTTTATCTTTTTCATTTAAATAGAATTCTATATATTTTAAGATATGGTCTCTTAACTGTTCTGAATCCTTTGTTCGATAATAATATACTCCTAAAGTGTAAAAAGCTAAAAAACCTATATCTTTATATTCTTTGTTGATATCGGAATCCTGTTTAGAAAAAGAATAACCCAATAAAAATGATTGTAATGGTTGAATTAAGTGCTCAGAAAACTTTGTGACTATTGCCGTTGTAGCGAGTATTGTCCCATATGAATCTGTAGATAACCCTTTGATTATTTCTTTAAATAAACCATTTAACACTTTAAACTTTTCTAAATAATCTAATTGATCAAATCTAGTTATATTACTATCATTAGTATCAGTCACAGAGTATTTTTCTAATTTTTGTTTGATTTTATTAACATTATTCTCCATATCTTTATTCATATTTAACACCTCTTTTTTATGCAATGCCTAATACTAGTATTATATAAGATTGTT
>JAIKVY010000161.1 GCA_024685275.1 Clostridia bacterium | reverse complement strand
TATTGAAATAATATCTTCTCTAAATAATGGAATTGTTGATAATAAAGAGTTATTACTTTCAATTGTTTTAATTTGAAGATTATTAAGTATGTTGATAATAGATTCATTTGAAATTTCAATACCTAAAATCTTTGTTATATCTTTATTTGTAAAAGATATAGTTTTCATATTTAATTCTATATCTTTTTTATCAATTATACCATTAATAATAGTTCCCCATTTGTATTTATAAAACAAATGAAGAGCTCTTTTTAAACCAATTTCTTGTGATAAATAATCGATACCTTTTTCAAATCTCGCTGATGAATCAGAATGTAAATTTATATTTCTAGCTGTATGTCTAATTTGTGATCTTTCAAATTTGGCACTTTCTAGAATTACATCTTTTGTTGATTCTAATATTGATGAATATTCTCCACCCATAATACCAGCAATAGCAACGGGTTTAATTCCATCGCATATAACTAAATTTTCATCTGATAATTTATAAATATTTCCATCTAGACAAGTTATTTCTTCGTCTTTAGTTGCGTTTCTAATAATAATTGTTTGTTTTTCTAAATTACTATAATCAAATGCATGCATTGGTTGTCCAATTTCAATTAAAACATAATTTGTTATATCTACTAAATTATTTATAGGTCTTATATTAACCGCTTTTAATCTATCACGAATAATTTTTGGAGAAATAACTTGTTTACAATCTATTACTCCTGCAGCCATGTATCTAGGACATAATTTATAATTATTATTATTTACTTGTAATATTGAATTTATATTCTTTATATTTGATACTTCATATGATAAATCTGGTTCAATTAGTGGACGATTTAAACAAGCTGCAACTTCTCTAGCAATACCTAATACAGAATTACAATCAGGTCTATTAGCTGTTATTGCAATATCTAAAACATAATCATTAATTCCTAAAAAATCATTAATATCCTGTCCAATGAATGAATCTGGTGGCAATATCCAAATTCCATTTACACCAGCGCCAATAAAATCATCTTCTGTTAAATTTAATTCAGTACCTGAACATAACATTCCATAACTATCTTTTCCAGCAAGTTTAGATAAACTTATATGTTTATCTCCAGGTAATATTGCACCTATTTTCGCAACTGGGACTTTATCACCTTTTTTTACATTTTGAGCACCAGTAATTATAGTTAGAATATCAGACCCAATATTAATAGAACAAATATTAAGATGATTTGTATTTTCCATTTTTTCGATAGAAACAACTTGTCCAATAACAACATTTTGAATATTATTTCTTAAATTAATTACTTCTTCAATTTCAAATCCAATTGAAACTAGTTTTTCTTCTAATACTTTAATTTCTAAATCATCTACTTTTACAAAATCATTCAACCAACTTACAGGAATTTTCATTTTTAACCTTCTTAATATTTAAAATTTTAATTATAAATTATCTATATTGATTCAAGAATCTAATATCATTATCAAAAAGAATTCTTATATCAGGAATGCCAAATTTAAGCATACAACATCTTTCAATACCAATACCAAAAGCAAATCCTGAATATACATTTGAATCAATTCCACATTGTTCTAAAACAATAGGATTTACAATACCAGCGCCAAGTATTTCAATCCAACCTGTTCCTTTACATAAATTACATCCTTTACCCTTGCACATAAAACAACTAACATCCATTTCTACACTTGGTTCTGTAAATGGGAAAAATGATGGTCTTAATCTGGTTTTAGTATCTTTTCCAAAAAATACTTTTGCAAATTCATCTAAAGATCCTTTTAAATCACATAATGTAATATCTTTATCAACAACTAAACCTTCTAATTGTTGAAACATTGGTGAATGTGTAGCATCGCTATCTGCTCTATATACTTTACCTGGGCAAATAATTCTAATTGGTGGTTTTGTTGTTGTCATTACTCTTGCTTGAATAGCAGAAGTTTGGGTTCTAAGCAATAAATTATTTGATATATAAAATGTATCTTGCATATCTCTTGCGGGATGATCTTCAGGTATATTTAAAAGTTGAAAATTAAATTTATCTAATTCAATTTCTGGACCTTCTCCTATTGAAAAACCAAGACCTAAAAAACAATCAACTAACTGATTTTTTATTATAGTTAATGGATGATTAGCCCCAATAGCAAAACTATTCTTTGACAAAGTAACATCAATTTTTTCACTTTCTAATTTTTTATTTTTAATATCTAATAATAATTTTTGTTCTTTTTCATTTAAAAAAGTACTAATTTTATTACGTATATCATTTATCTGTTTACCAATAGTTGGTTTTTCTTCTGGCGGAACAGTTTTTAATTCTTTTAACAGATTTGTTATATCGCCATTTTTTCCTAAAAATTTTGTTTTAATTTCATTTAATTCAAGAATAGAAAATTCTTTATTAAGCA
>JAIKVY010000102.1 GCA_024685275.1 Clostridia bacterium | reverse complement strand
CGGACAATTTCTACGGACTACGAACTGCAAGACAGCTCGACTAACTGAGGTTATGGGAGCCAACCCGTGACAGAAATACAGCCAAGAAAAGAGTTAGCTAATATTTAGGAGGTAAAAATGGCAAGTCAAAAGATTAGGATTAAGCTTAAAGCATATGATCACAAGTTAATTGACGTTTCTGCTAGTAAAATAGTGGATGCTGTTGTAAGTACTGGTGCTAAGGTTTGTGGCCCTATACCATTACCAACAGAAAAAGAAATCGTCACAATACTTCGTGCTACGCACAAGTATAAAGACTCACGTGAACAATTTGAGCAACGTACACACAAGAGAATTATTGATATCTACAACGTAACTAACAAGACGAAAGATGCTTTGTCTAAGTTAAGTTTACCATCAGGCGTTGAGATTCAAGTAAAGTTATAGGAGGTCCATTATGAAAAAAGGTATACTTGGACGCAAACTTGGAATGAGTCAAATATTTGACGAAAAAGGAAATGTTATTCCTGTAACAATTGTTGAAGCAGGCCCATGTTTTGTAACACAAATCAAAACAGTAGCTAAGGAAGGATATGATTCTGTTCAAATGGGATTTGGCGACGTTAAAGAAAAGAAAGAACAATATAAAAACGTTTCTCAACCAGTTGCTAAACATTGTGAAAAAGCAGGTGTTAGTCCAAAAAGATATCTTCATGAATTCAGATTTGATTCAATTGAAGGTTATGAATTAGGTAAAGAAGTTTTATGTAGCCAATTTGAAGTTGGTGATATTGTTGATGTAACAGGCCGTACAAAAGGTAGAGGATTTACTGGTGTTATTAAAAGATGGAATGCACAAAGAGTAGGTTCTATGTCTCATGGTACTGGTCCTATTCATCGTTCTGTTGGATCTATGGCAGCAAACTCAGATCCATCAAGAGTATTTAAGAATAAGCACATGGCTGGTCAATATGGTAATGAACAAGTTACAATCAAAAATTTAGTAGTTGCTCGTATTGATAAGGAAAAGAACCTTTTATTCATTAAAGGTGGAATTCCTGGAGCTAATGGTAGTCTTGTAATAGTTAAGGCATAGGAGGGTAATAGTTATGGAACTCAAAGTATTTAACACTGAAGGAAAAGAAGTAAGCACTGTTACCGTTAAAGACGAAATATTTGCAACTGAATACAATGAAGCATTAATTCATCAAGTAGTTGTAGCTCAATTAGCAAATAAGAGACAAGGAACAAAAAGCACATTAACACGTACTGAAGTTAGAGGTGGTGGACGTAAACCATGGAGACAAAAAGGTACTGGTAATGCTAGACAAGGAAGCATACGTTCTCCACAATGGATTCATGGTGGTGTTGTATTTGCTCCAAAGCCAAGAGACTTCTCAAAGAAAATTAATAAGAAGATGAACGAAGCAGCTTTAAAATCAGCATTAAGTCAAAAGATCAGACAAAATGAATTTGTTGTTTTAGATAAGTTAGATTTAGCTGAAGGAAAAACAAAATTCATGGTTTCAGTTTGTGAAAAATTAGACGCTGGAAAGAAAGCTATGTTCGTTATGGCTGAAGATAATCAAAATGTTTTAAGAGCATCAAGCAATTTAAAAGAAGTAGATGTTTGTAACGCTAAATTAATTAACGTATACGACATCGTTAGAGCTGGTAAAATGTTCGTTACTCTTGACTCATTAAAAGTAATAGAGGGGGATAATGAATAATGACTACCTACGATATTATAATTAGACCAATTTTAACAGAAAAAGGATATAGCGGAATTTCAGAAATGAAATATGCGTTTGTAGTTGCTAAATCTGCAAATAAAACACAAATCAAAGAAGCTGTAGAAAAGATCTTTGGTGTTGATGTTGCAAGAGTAAATATTGCAAATTACGATGGAAAAGTTACAAGAGCAGGAAGACAAACAGAAGGTAAAACTGTTGGATATAAGAAAGCATATGTTTTCTTAAAGAGCGATAGTAAGCCAATTCAGTTCTTCGAGAGCTTGTCTTAATAGGAGGGGAACATGGCAGTAAAAACATTTAAACCAATTACTCCAGGTCGTAGACAATATGAAGTTAGTGACTTTGCTGAATTAACAGCAGGTGCTAAGCCATATAAACCACTTCTTGTTAGCAAGAATAAGTCAGGTGGTAGGAATGATACTGGTAGAATAACAGTTCGTCATATTGGTGGCGGAAATAGAAATAAATATCGTATTATCGACTTTAAGAGAGATAAGGATGGTATTCCAGCAAAAGTACAACAAATTGAATATGATCCAAATCGTTCAGCAAATATTGCATTAGTTAATTATGCTGATGGAACAAAGAAATATATTCTTGCTCCAGTTGGATTAAGCGTTGGCGATACTATTGTTAGTGGAGAAAACGTTGATATTAAAGTTGGAAATTGTTTAAAACTTAAAGATATTCCAGATGGAACAGTTATCCACAACTTAGAAATGCAAGCTGGACATGGCGCTCAAATCGCTAGAAGTGCTGGTGTGTCTGCTACATTATTAGGTAAAGAAAATGGAATGGCAACAGTTAAAATGCCAAGTGGTGAAACAAGAAAGATTTCTCTTGAATGTAGAGCTACAATTGGTGTTGTTGGAAATATTGAACATTCTAACATCAGCTTAGGTAAAGCTGGTAGAACTAGACATATGGGTGTTAGACCAACAGTTAGAGGTGTTGTAATGAACCCAATTGACCATAAGCATGGTGGTGGTGAAGGTAAATCTCCAATCGGTCTTCCAGGACCTGTTACTCCATGGGGTAAACCAGCTCTTGGATATAAGACAAGAAAGAAGAAGAAACCATCTTCAAGATTTATTATTAAACGTATTAACTAAGGGAGGGTAAAATGAGTAAAAGAGAAAAATTACCTTATATACATGAAAGTTTAAAGAAGAAAGTTGTTAAAGCTAATGAATCTGGCGAAAAGAAAGTTATTAAAACTTGGTCACGTTCAAGCACAATTTACCCAGAATTTGTAGGTTTAACATTTTCAGTTCATGATGGAAGAAAGTTTGTTCCAGTATATTGCACAGAAGCAATGGTAGGACATAAATTAGGCGAATTCGCTCCAACAAGAACATTTAAAGGACACAGCGGTGGAAAAACTGCTGGTGGCAAATAGGAGGAAAGATGGGAAAGCGTATATATAATAAAGCACTTAAAATTAATGAAAGAAAAGATGAATATACAGCTACTGCTAAAAGCATTCGTATCTCTCCATACAAAGTAAGAGCCGTTTTAGATGAGATTAGAGGAAAGAAGTATAATGATGCTGTTGCATATTTAGAAAACTTAAATAAAAGCTCATCATTACCAATCCTAAAAGTATTAAAGAGTGCTGCTGCTAATGCAGAGAACAATAAGGGTGTAGATGTTAACACATTATATGTTTCTAAATGTTATGCTAACGAAGGCGTTACATATAAAAGAGGAATGTCTAGAGCTCGTGGTAGTATGTCAAGTTTATTAAAAAGAACAAGTCATATTACAGTAGTATTAGATATCATAAATAAATAAGATAAGGAGGCAAAAAAAGTATGGGACAAAAAGTTAATCCACGTGGTTTAAGAATTGGCGTTATCGAAGATTGGAATACCCAATGGTATGCAAATAAAAACAGTTTTGCTACTTATCTAAAAGAAGATAATGATATTAGAAAGTACATTAATAAGAATTATAGTAATTTTGAAATTAGCAAAGTTGTTATCGAAAGAAATGGCAAAAAATTAACTGTTAAGATCTTTTCAGGTAGAAGTGCAAGTTTAATTGGAAGCAAAGAAAAAGGATCTAATGTTGATAAGATTAAAGCAGATATAACTAAGATGGTAAATCCTAATAAAGCCAATAAGAATGATAACAGAGTTGAAAAAGAGATTTCTGTTGACGTATATGAAGTTAAAAAGCCTGATATGGACGCACAAATTGTTGCTGAAAGAATAGCTAGAGGACTTGAAGATAGAAATAATAGCTATAAGAAAGTTATGCGTCAAGCAATGGCTAAAGCTATGCGTGCTGGTGCTAAAGGAATCAAGACAAAGTTATCAGGTCGTATTAATGGAGTTGAACAAGCTTGTAGTGAAACTTACATTGAAAAGAGTGTTCCACTTCAAACATTAAGAGCTGAAGTTGATTATGGCTTTGATGAAGCACATACAACATATGGTTTACTTGGTGTAAAAGTATGGATCTACAAAGGTGAAGTCTTCACAAAATCTCGTAAAGAAGGAGGTAATGACTAATGTTAATGCCTAAAAGAGTAAAAAGAAGAAAGCAACAAAGAGGAAGAATGACTGGTAAAGCCAATAAAGGTAATATAATTGCATACGGCGAATACGGATTAATGGCTTTAGAACCAGCATGGATTACAAGTAATCAAATCGAAGCTGCCAGAGTTGCTATGACAAGATATATAAGACGTGGTGGTAAAGTTTGGGTTGATATATTCCCACACAAACCTGTTACTAAGAAACCAGCTGAAACAAGAATGGGTTCAGGTAAAGGTTCACCAGAATATTGGGTAGCTGTTGTAAAACCAAATAGAGTTTTATTTGAAATGGCTGGTATACCAGAAGAAACTGCTAGAGAAGCTTTAAGATTAGCTGCAAATAAATTACCAATTAAATGTAAATTTATTAAGAAAGCAGATGAAGAGGGAGGTAATGACTAATGAAAAGTAAGAATTTCTTTGAAATGAGTACAGATGAACTCGAAATTACATTAAACAATAAAAAGTCTGAACTTTTTAATCTTCGTTTTCAACACGCAACTAACCAATTAACAAATCCACAAGTAATGGTTACATGTAAGAGAGACATAGCAAGGATCATGACTATCCTCCGTCAAAGAGAATTAGGAATTAGTGCTGAACCTACTACAGTTTCTAAGAGAAGAAAATAGGAGGGTGCTGAACAATGGAAGATAGAAATTTAAGAAAGACAAGAGAAGGAGTAGTTGTTAGCGATAAAATGGATAAAACTGTAACAGTTGTATTCACAGATAAGGTTAAACATCCACTCTACAAGAAGTATATAACTAGAACTCACAAATACAAAGCTCATGATGAAAATAATGAATGCGGTGTTGGTGATAAGGTTAGAATTGCTGAGACAAGACCACTTTCTAAAGATAAACGTTGGAGAGTAGTCGAAATCATCGAAAAGGCTAAATAGGAGGTTTTGTATGATACAAGCACAATCAA
Source organism: Clostridia bacterium (assembly GCA_024685275.1). Classification (GTDB taxonomy): domain Bacteria; phylum Bacillota; class Clostridia; order Christensenellales; family DTU072; genus CAG-1782. Next base: position 12,350 of record JAIKVY010000102.1, on the reverse strand, counting down.
TATTAAAAGTAGCAGACAATTCCGGCGCAAAAGAAATAATGTGTATACAAGTTCTCGGAGGATCTTATGTAAGATCTGGAAATATTGGGGATGTAATCGTAGCTTCAGTTAAGAAAGCATTACCAAATGGAACTGTAAAGAAAGGTCAAGTTGTTAAAGCTGTTATTGTTAGAACAAAGAAAGGTGTTCAAAGACCAGATGGTTCATTTATTAGATTTGATGATAACGCAGCAGTTATTATTGATAATCAAAAACAACCTGTTGGAACCCGTGTTTTTGGACCAATCGCAAGAGAATTAAGAGATAAAGATTATATGAAGATAATTTCTTTAGCTCTTGAAGTTCTTTAATTAGGAGGCAGAAATGAGTTTAAGTTTAAAGAAAGGTGATTACGTAAAGATCATAGCTGGCGTAGACAAAGGCAAATTCGGCCAAATAGTTGGTGTTGATAGAGAAAATGGAAGAGTTGCTGTAGAAGGTGCAAACTTAACAACAACAAAGAAAGCTGTTAGACCAAGAAGAGCACAAGATAAAGGTGGAATCGTTGAAATTCCTAGAACTGTTGATATCAGTAATGTTATGGCAGTATGTGCTGCTTGTGGAAAAGCTACAAGAATTGGCGCAAGCGTTGTTGATGGCAAGAAAGTAAGAGTTTGCAAAAAATGCGGAGCTGTTCTTGAAACAAAGAAAGGTAAAGAAGAAAAAGCTAAGACTACTACTGTTAGAAAGAGAAAGAAGACAGAGAAAGCTGAAACTTCTTCTGATGAAGAATAATTGGAGGACTTTGAAAAATGGCAAAATATGTTAATAGATTAAAAGCACATTATACAGATGAAGTCGTTAAAGCTATGATGGATAAATTTGGATACAAAAATATTATGCAAGTTCCAAAGATTGAGAAAGTAGTTTTAAACATGAGACTTGGTGATGTTAAGGATAATGCTAAAAGTGTTCAAATTGCTATTGCTGAATTAGAAGCTATTGCTGGACAAAAATCAGTTGCAACAAGAGCTAAAAAATCAGTTGCTAACTTTAAAGTTCGTGAGAATATGGTAATTGGTGCAAAAGTTACATTAAGAGGAAACAAAATGTGGGACTTTTTAGATAAGTTGATCGGCGTTGCTCTTCCAAGAGTTCGTGACTTTAATGGCGTTCCAACCGATTCTTTTGATGGTAGAGGTAATTATTCAATGGGAGTTAAAGAACAATTAATTTTCCCAGAAATATCATATGACAAGATTGAAAAGATTAGAGGTTTTGATATAGCAGTTATCACAACAGCTAAAACTGATGAAGAAGCTAGAGAACTTCTTGATTTAGTCGGTATGCCTTTTAAGAGATAGGATAGGAGGAAACGAAAATGGCAAAAAAAGCAATGATTCAAAAACAACAAAAGAAGCAAAAGTACTCTACAAGAGAATATACACGTTGTTCTATTTGTGGAAGACCACATGCTGTTCTTAAAAAATATGGAATTTGTAGAATATGTTTCAGAGAATTAGCTTACAAAGGCGAAATTCCTGGAGTACATAAGTCTAGTTGGTAGGAGGCAAATATGGTATTAACAGATCCAATAGCAGATATGCTAACACGTATTAGAAATGGTCTTACAGCAAAACTTGATACAGTTAAAGTTCCAGCATCTAAGGTTAAATTAGAAATCGCTAGAATTTTACTTGAAGAAGGTTATATTACAAGCTTCGAAGTAGAAAAGAAGAACGCTGTAGAAGATTATATTGTTATCACTTTAAAGTATACAAATAATAAAGATAAGGCTATAAAAGGCTTAAAGAGAGTTTCACGTCCTGGTCTTCGTGTATATGCAAAATATGACGAAATCCCACAAGTACTCAATGGATTAGGAATTGCAATTGTTTCTACATCTAAAGGTATCATGACTGATAAAAAAGCACGTGAATTAAAAGCTGGCGGCGAAGTAATAGCTTTCGTATGGTAAGGAGGAAAATATGTCACGTATAGGTAGAATTCCAGTTAAATTATTAGATGGTGTTACGGCTGAATATAAAGACAATATTGTTACCGTTAAAGGACCTCTCGGACAATTACAAACAAAGATTTTAAATGATAGAATCAATGTTGAAATTAAAGATGGGGAAATACATGTAACAAGAATGGATGACATAAAGACAAGTAGAGCCGCTCATGGTATGTATAGAGCAATTATCGCTAACATGGTTAAAGGTGTTAAAGATGGATATTCAAAAGGATTAGTAATCAGTGGTGTTGGTTATAAAGCAGCAGTGTCTGGAAATAAATTAACAATGAGTTTAGGTTACTCACATCCTATTGAAGTAATTGCTCCAGAAGGTATCAAGTTTGAATGTCCTTCAATCACTGAAATTAAAGTTTCAGGTATTGATAAAGAACTCGTTGGTCAAGTTGCTTCAGATATTAGATCTAAGAGAAAACCTGAACCATATCATGGTTATGGTGTTAGATATTCTGATGAAGTAATCTTACGTAAAGCTGGTAAAGCTAATTCTAAGAAATAATTAAGAGGTGAAATATGATTAATTCAATTGATAAGAATGAAATAAGAAAAAAGAAACATGCTCGTAATCGTTATTATTTAAAAGGTACAGCAGAAAGCCCACGTCTTAATGTTTTTAGATCTTTAAATAACATTTACGCTCAAGTTATTGATGATTCAGCTAATAATGGTCAAGGCGCTACATTAGTATCTGCAAGTTCATTAGACAAAGATATTGCTAGCAAAGCTAAAGACTTAACAAAGGTTGAAGTTGCTAAACTTGTTGGACAAGAAGTAGCAAAGAAAGCACTCGCTAAAGGTATAGAAAAAGTCGTTTTCGATAGAGGCGGATATGTATATACTGGAAGAGTTGCAGCTGTTGCTGATGGCGCAAGAGAAGCCGGATTAAAACTTTAGGAGATTGATATGGCAAGAAATGAAAGAAACAATAATAGAGAAGTAAATAGCGAATTACAAAAAAAGACTGTTGGTGTTAACAGAGTTGATAGAGTTACTAAAGGTGGAAGAAAGAGCCGTTTCTCTGCTATCGTAGTTTGTGGAGATGGTAAGAATAAAATCGGAATGGGAATGAGCAAGAATAAAGAAGTTGCAGCTGCAGTTGATAAGGCTGGTAAAAAGGCAGAAAAACAAATGATTACTTTCCCAATCGTTAATGATACAATTCCACATCAAGTAATCGGTACATTTGGGAGAGGTAAAGTTTTATTATTACCAGCACAAGAAGGTGTAGGAGTTATTGCAGGTGGCCCAGTCAGAGCCGTACTTGAATTAACAGGTATTAAAAACATCAGAGCTAAATGTATTGGAACAACAAATAAAGTTAACTGTATTAAAGCTACATTAAATGCTTTAGAAAATCTTAGAACAGCTGAAGAAGTTGCTGAGACACGTAACAAAAACGTTAGTGATCTTTAATCTTAGGAGGCAAATATGGCAAAATTAGAAATAACTTTGAAAAAATCAGTTGCAGGTAGAGTAATTAAACAAAAAGCTACAATTGAAGCTTTAGGATTAAAGAAGATTGGACAAACTGTTGTACATGAAGATAATGCTGCAATTAGAGGAATGATTACAGTAGTATCTCACATGGTAGAAGTTAAAGAAGTTCAATAATTGGAGGGTAAAATGAAATTACATACAATGGCTCCAGCAGAAGGTGCAAAAACAAGTAAAAAACGTTTAGGTAGAGGTATTGGATCAGGATTAGGAAAAACTTCAGGAAAAGGACACAAAGGCCAATGGGCTAGAAGTGGTGGTGGAGTTAGACCTGGTTTTGAAGGTGGTCAAATGCCTTTAACAAGAAGACTTCCAAAAAGAGGTTTCAAGAATGGATTATTCAAAAAAGCTTATACAATTGTTAATATTGGAATCATTAATGATAAATATGAAGATGGCGCAGTTGTAAATGCTGAAGTTTTATTAAAAGATGGTGTTATTAGCAAAATTGAAGAATATGGTTTAAAAATACTTGGCGAAGGAGAGTTTACAAAGAAAATAACTGTTCAAGCTAAGAAGTTTACAGAATCAGCAGTTAAGAAAATAGAAAGTGCTGGCGGAAAAGCAGAGGTTATTTAATGTTTCAAACAATAAAAAATGCTATCCTCGATAAAAATATCAGAAGGAAGCTAATAATTACCATTTTATTACTTTTAGTTTATAGATTAGGTTGCTATATTCCTACTCCAGGTATTGATTTCAGTGCCTTCAGTAATTCATGGAATAGCGACAATAATCTTCTTGCGATGTTAAATATGATTACGGGTGGTTCATTAGAGAACGGTACCATATTCGCTCTAGGAATTATCCCATTCATTAATGCATCCATTATTATGCAACTTCTCACTTTAGTAATTCCTAAATTAGAAAGATTATCTAAAGAAGGAGAAGATGGGAGAAAGAAGTTAAATCAATATTCTCGTATTGCTTCAGTTATTTTAGCAATAATACAGGGTGTTGGTATTGTTATTAGTTGGTACAATTCTAATAGTATTTCTGGTGTATTCGGCGCTAGTATGGTAAGTAAAGTATTTACCTGTATTTTCATCGTTTTAATTTTAACAGCAGGTTCTTCTTTAGTTATGTGGATTGGTGAAAGAATCACAGAATTTGGAGTTGGAAATGGTACTTCATTAATTATCTTTGTAGGTATTTTAGCAAGTTTAGGATCAAGTATTTGGAATGCTATATTTAATAATATTCCAGAACAAGCAAAGAATGGAGAATATACAGGAATTTGGTTCTTATTATTATTCTTACTTTTAATATTTGTCCTCTTCATTTTAATTATCTTCATTGATGGTAGTGAAAGAAGAATTCCGGTTCAATATGCTAAAGTTGTTAAAGGTAATAAGATGTATGGTGGACAATCTACATTTATTCCAATTAAGGTAAATAGTAGTGGTGTTATGCCAATTATCTTTGCCGCATCTTTAGTTATGTTCCCACAAATGATCATGCAATTTGCTGATCCAAATACTTCAAGTGGATTTGTAAGATGGTGGTATCAATGGATGGGAGTTGGTGGTAATTTATATGGATTATTCTTATTCTTATTGATTATTTTCTTTGCATTCTTCTATGCTCAGATACAATTTAATCCAGATGATGTATCAAGAATGTTACAACAAAATGGTGGATTTATCCCAGGTATCAGACCAGGAAAAATGACAAGTGATCATTTAAGAAAAATCAATAACAGAATTACACTTTTTGGTGCATTATATTTAGGTGTTATTGCTTTAATTCCTACATATATCCTAAGAATTGATGGTTTTAGTACAATTGGTTTGAATAATGCATTTACTGCAACAGGATTGTTGATTCTTGTTAGTGTTGCTCTTGAGTTTGACCAACAATTACAAAGTCAATTGATGATTAAGAACAATAAAGGATTTTTGAAATAATGAATCGTATCATATTATTAGGCGCTCCAGGCGCAGGAAAGGGAGCTCAAGCTGCATTAATAGAAGAAAAGTATAATTTACCACATATTTCAACTGGTGATGCTTTAAGACAAAACATTAAAGATGAAACAGAATTAGGTAAATTTGCTAAAAGTTTTATTGACAAAGGCGAACTTGTTCCAGATGATGTTGTAATTAGCATCGTTGAAGATAGATTAAAGAAAGATGATTGTAAAAAAGGATTTATCTTAGATGGATTCCCACGTACAATTTATCAAGCAGAAGCTTTAGCAAAATTTTCTGATATCGATTATGTTATTGATGTTGAAGTTCCAGATGAAATTGTTGTAGACAGAATAAGTGGAAGAAGAATGTGCTCTTGTGGAAAGACATATCATATTTCTACATATAAATCAGATACATGTGAAAAATGTGGTCAAAAGTTATATCAAAGAAAAGATGATAATCAAGAGACAGTAATGGATAGATTAAAAGTATATCATAAACAAACTGAACCACTTATTGATTATTATACCGATAAGGATAAACTCGTAACTATAGATGGCACAAAATCAATTGATGAAGTGTTTAAATCTATAATGAACATTTTAAAATAGTTATTAGGAAATAAATGATAACAATAAAAAGTCAAGATCAATTAGAGTCAATGAGAAAAGCTGGAAAAATACTTTCTGATGCTCTTAAACTAATGGAAGAAAAGATTAAAGTTGGTATGAGTACATACGACATTGATAAAATTGGTCACGATTACATAGTTAGCCAAGGGGCAGTTCCATCATTTTTAAATTATGATGGCTTCCCTGGAAGCGTATGTGTATCAATTGATGATGAAGTTGTTCATGGGATTCCTAGAAAAACAAGAATAATTGAAGATGGTATGCTAGTTAAGCTTGATTGCGGAGCTGGATTAAATGGTGTTCATACAGATGCTGCTAGAACTGTTTGCGTTGGAAATGTATCAAAAGAAAAAAGAAAATTGGTTGAAGTAACTAAACAAAGTTTTTTCGAAGGCGTAAAAGTAATTAAAGCTGGTTGTAGATTAGGTACACTTGGACATGTAATCCAAAGTTATGCTGAAAGTTTTGGTTTTGGCGTAGTAAGAGATTTATGTGGTCATGGTATAGGAACTGATGTACATGAAGATCCTAACATTCCTAACTATGGAAAAGAAGGTAGAGGAATGAGATTAATAGAAAACATGTGCATTGCTGTAGAACCTATGATTAATTTAGGGACATATAAAGTTATGCAACTAGATGACGGGTGGACAATAGTAACTGAGGATGGATTAGCCTCAGCTCACTATGAAAATACTATGATAGTCTTAGAAGATGGCGTTGAAATTATTACGCTTTAGGGTGAAAGAATGGATAAGCCAATAGAAATAGGCACTATTTGTTATAGTAGAGCTGGTAGAGATAGTAAAAGATATTATATTATTGTTGGAATCGAAAATTCACAATATGTATACATCTCGGATGGGAAATATCACAAATTATCAAAACCAAAGAAAAAAAACATTTGCCATTTGAGGGTTACAGAGTATAAACTAGATGTAATCGCTGAAAAAATAAAAAATGGACAAAAAATATATGATGCTGAATTAAATAGAGCATTAAGAACATTTAATTAAAAAGGAGAATTTAATGGCTTCAGAAGATTTAATAAAGATGACAGGAGTAGTTACAAAAGCCGATACAGGAATGAATTTTAAAGTACAATTACCAAACGGCAAAATTATATCTACTTATGTAGCAGGTAAACTTATAAAGTCAAAATTAAAAATACTAGTTGGAGATTATGTAGATGTAGAAATTAGTCCATACGATTTAACAAAGGGACGTATTGTTTACAGATATACAGATAATCCAAACAAATAATGATAATAAATAAGGAGTAAATTATGAAAGTTAGACCATCAGTAAAACCTATATGTGATAAATGTAAAGTAATTAAAAGAAATGGAAAGATAATGGTTATTTGTTCAAAATATCCAAAACACAAACAAACACAAGGCTAATTTTTAATTGACTATATCGTATATTTGTGGTATATTATCTAGGCAATTTTTTTAAAAGGAAGAATCGCTTATTTCAAATTATATTGAATTAAGCGGTTTTTGAGAGTTTTGAAAACAAGTGTGAAGGCGGCTAAGTTGCGAGATTTTTCCACCAATGCAACATACTTCACAAAGATATATAGAAATTTAAAATAAATTTTATGGAGGAATTAACAAATGGCTCGTATTGCAGGTGTAGATTTACCTCGTGAGAAAAGAGTTGAAGTTGGATTAACTTATATCTATGGTATAGGTATAAATTTATCTAAAAAGATTCTTGAAGCTACGAAAGTAGATCCAGACACAAGAGTTAAAGATCTTACAGAAGATCAAGTTGCTACCATTCGTGACTACATTGAAAAGAATGGAATACCTGTAGAAGGTACACTTAGAAGTAAAATCCAAATGAATATCAAAGGTTTACAAGATATTGGATGTTATAGAGGAATTAGACACAGAAAACACTTACCTGTTAGAGGACAAAGAAGCAAACAAAATGCTCGTACTGCTAAAGGTGGCGTAAGAAAAACTGTTAGTCATTCAAAGAAGAAGGATAAATAATAGGAGGAGAATATGGCTGAAAAAGTTAAAAGAAGAAGATCTGCTGGAAACGTTGTTGAAGGTCAAGTACATATTCACACTACTAGAAATAACACAATAGTTACCGTTACAGATATGAAAGGAAATGTTATTAGTTGGTGTTCAGGCGGAAAGCTTGGATACAAAGGTTCAAGAAAGGAATCAGGATACGTTGCTCAAGAAGCTTGTTCTAGAGCTATTGAGGACGCAAAACTCCGTGGTATTAAAAAGGTTGAGATCTATGTTAAGGGTATGGGAAATGGAAGAGAAACTCCAGTTCGTGCCGTACAAGCAAGTGGACTTGAAATTACAATGATTAAAGATGTATCTCCAATTCCACACAATGGATGTCGTCCACCAAAACGTAGAAGACTTTAATTAGAGAGGAGGAAATATGGCAAGATATACAGGACCTGTTTGTCGTTTATGTAGACGTGAAGGTTGTAAATTGTTTTTAAAGGGTGAAAGATGTAACCAAGATGACAAATGTGCACTTGGTAGAACTGGCGCAAAGGGTGTTAGACCAGCTCCAGGAATGCATAAAAACGTTAGAAAAAAAGAAAGTTCATACGCTAACCAATTAAGAGAAAAACAAAAGACCAAGAGAATTTATGGACTTGGAGAAAAACAATTCCACAAATACTATGAAATGGCTGAAAGAATGCGTGGAGCTACTGGTGAAAACATGCTCATTTTAATTGAAAGAAGATTAGATAATGTTATCTATAAAATGGGAATTGCTGACAGCAGAGCACAAGCTAGACAATTGATTACACATGGACACTTTGTTGTTAATGGAAAGAAAGTTAATATTCCAAGCTATTTAACAAAAGCTGGCGATGAAATTATGGTTAAAGCTGAAAAGCAAGATATACCATACTTTAAAGAATTAAAGGCAGCTAAGATTGAAAATATGGCAGCTTGGGTAGACTTTGATGCAGAAAAATTAACAGGACACGTTAAAGCATTACCAACAAGACAAGATATTAATATGGATATTGCAGAACACAAGATTGTCGAATTATATTCTAAGTAATTAACCAAAATTTAAGAGGAGGAAATTGGCCAAATGATAGATAGAATAACACCAAAAATAACAGAAAAAGTTATAGAACCTAATAAGCGTTCACAATTTATAGTTGAGCCTTTAGAAAGAGGTTACGGGATTACAATTGGCAATAGCCTTCGCCGTATTCTTTACACATCTTTACCAGGAGCTGCTATTATAGGCGTTCAAATTAAAGATGTAATGCATGAATTTACAACAATTCCAGGAGTTAAAGAAGATGTTTCTGAAATCATCCTAAACTTAAAGGAAGTGGCAGTAAAGATTTACAGAGAAGACTTATCACAAAATATTAATGTTACAATTAATAAAAAGACTGGTGGCGTAATTACAGCAGGAGATATTCCTGGTGGAACAGAATATGTAATTATGAATCCAGATCAATATATTTGTACACTTGAAGATGGATACGATTTCAACATGACTTTAACATTAGGTGTTGGAAACGGATATAAATCTAGTGAAGAGAATTTCCCAAAGGGACCAATTCCAGAAGGGTACATTCCAATTGATTCAATTTATACACCAGTAAAAATGGTTAGTTACACAGTAGAAGCAGCCAGAGTTGGACAAAACTTAAACTATGATAAGTTAATACTTGATGTTGAAACAACTGGTATTAGCACACCAAGAGAAGTTGCAAGTTTAGCTGCTAAAATAATGAACGATCATCTTCAATTATTTGTATCTTTAGTTGATGGAATGGAGAATAGAAGCACAATTTCAAGTGGTGAACAAGAAGTTGCTGAAAAAGATGAAGAAAAGAGTATTGATATTTCTTCATTAGGATTATCTCCACGTCCATTAAATTGTTTACAGAGAAATGGAATTAATACAACAAGTGATTTAGCAAAAATGACAGCATCAGACTTAAGAAAGATTCAAAACTTAGGTGCAAAATCATATGATGAAATACTTGCTAAACTTGATGAATTAAATATATCTCTAAAAAAAGATGAAGAAAATTAGGAGTACATATGGCAGAGAATAGAAAATTAGGAATGGTTTCAGAACATAGAAATTCAACACTTAATACATTAGCAGCTCAATTGCTTTGGTATGGAAGAGTTGAAACTACAGTTAGTAGAGCAAAGGAAGTTCGTAAAATTGCAGAAAAGATTATTACAACAGCAATTAGAACTTACCAAGATGAAGTAAAAGTAACAAAATCTAAATTAAATCAAAAAGGTGATAAAGTTGATGTTGAATTCACAAATGATGGCCCATCAAAATTAGCAGCTAGAAGACAAATTATGGCACAATTACCTGATTTAAAAGAAATCAAGAATGAAAAAGAAAGTAAAGGTGCATATAAGGGAAGAACAGCTGAAATTAAACATCCTTTAGTTGAAAAGATTTTTAGAGAATATGCTCCAAAATATGACAAGAGAGCAGAAGAGAAGAATCAAGGTGGTGGTTACACCAGAATCATCAAACTCGGAAACAGAAGAGGCGATGATGCTCAAATGGCTATTATTGAATTAGTTAACGACTAATATTTGATAATACAAACTCGATTTTTATTAAACCCAGGCAATTATGTCTGGGTTTTTTAAATTTATTATTTATTGCATATATTAAAAATTATGAATTATAATAATAAAAAAGCCAAAATGAGGAGAAACAAATGGCACAAGAAAAAGAAACAAAAAGAGAAGCATTTTTAAGAATCGCAAAAAATAGAACAGATAGAACAGTTGATTTAATTAGAGTAATTGGAAATTTATCAAATACAAGTAATTACGAATATGATGCATCAGATGTAAAAGAAATATTTGATAGAATAGAAAAAGAAATTGAAATTGTAAAAAATCAATTTAAAGAAAAACTAGAAAGATAAAATTTTTATAATTCCTATTTCAAAAAATAAAATGGATCACTATTTTTAATGTAGTGAATAAGATGATAAGCACAAATAACAGAAACATTTTCTTCTTTAAGTATTCTTTGTGCTTCTGCCCTATCAACTAAAACAACCTCAATATCTTCAATTCCATCTAAGTGTTTATTAGATATTGTCCCACTAGCGAACCCATATACCATACTTGTTGTTTCATCGGTTAAACCAATAGAGGTAAATCTAGGTTTTTCAAACATTGGATCTACATCAATAGGAGTAAAAGTTAATCCAGTTTCTTCATAGAATTCTCTTATAGCACAATTCTTTTCAGATTCACCAGGTTCCACTAACCCAGCAGGAAATTCATATATATAATCATTAATTGAATAACGTAATTGTTTAATTAAAACAAGTTTATCATCTAAAGTTGCAAATATAGCAACACCATCATTCTTATCCATGTGTCCATTAACTTTTAAATCAGAAGCATCTTCTGCTCTAGATGTAACAAAATAATTAAAATCTTTGCCTTTATTATTAACATTAAAAGAATACATATTTAGGAATCTATTATTTGTTTGCTTAACTATTTTATTAATTTTTGCCATACATACACCTTCATCAAAAATTTATATATTAATAATATCATTACAACAATAAAATGAAAAATAAAAGAACATAATAGTCTTTGTTGTTTTAAATAACTAAATAGTATAAAATATACTCACAAACATTATGATTAGAAAAGATATAAGTAAAAACTACGAATTGGTTGAAGATAGTATTGATAGTAAAAAGCCACAAGTAAAATATATTGGTGCTTACTATTATGAGCTGCTAAAGCCATCAAAAACACTTTTTTGTTTACTATTTATCATAGCAATTGTGATTCAAATCGCAATGTATATTGTCCCATTATGTATTAACATACCAATATTTCATTCTACATATTTTACTATTCCATATGTTTTACAAATTATTCCAATACTTATTCTTGGATTTAATGCATATAAATCAATATTCAAAGAATACCCATATAAAGAGACACAAAAGAAGGATATTTTTACTAAATCGCCAATATTTTGTATTGTTCAAACCATTTTAAGCATATCAAGTATAATTTGTTATGTAGTATATTCATCGAAGAATAAACTTGTACAAATTGAATATTTTCCACTCATATCAATATTAGTAATGCTGATTTCAAGTATTTTATTGTTAATGTTATTCAAATTTACAAAGTTAAAATCTAACGATAATGAAAATAAAAAAGTTGAAACTAATGATATATCAAATCAAGAAAATAACACTGATTCAGAAGAGAAAATTGAAGAAGAATCTAATTAATTTTCAAAATTATCAACATAATA
>JAIKVY010000095.1 GCA_024685275.1 Clostridia bacterium | reverse complement strand
TATTCTTTTTCTCCGATATTAAATACATAACCAACATAACTTGTTCTATTAGCAGCATTATCATCTTTTAATTGTTTCATTTTTGTTAAATCTCCTCAAATATTTGATTTTCCGACCCTACAAAAGGTTTTAGTGTTGTTCTTAATTCTTGAATAAAATTCCCAGTCTTTAAATACTTAATTTTATCGATTAAAGTATTAGGCACCTCTTTCTTTTGATGCCCTGTATATAGAGCAATTTCAAATCCTAAGCCATTTAATTTAGTAACTAGTTCAATTAATGCATCTTTTTGCATTAAAGGTTCTCCCCCAGATATTGTAATTTTCTTATTAAATACTTCATTATTTAATTCATTGACTAAATCATCAATATCTATTTCTTTTCCTTTATTGACGTCCCAAGTCGATTTATTATGACAACCCTTACAATGAAGATCACAACCTTGCATATAAAGTACGGTCCTAATTCCCGGTCCATCAACTACTGAATTATTGTATCTGATTGAGTTAATACGCATATTCATATTATTAATCCTCCCAAGCAAGTTTTTCTTGGATTTTAGCTTTCTTATTTTTAAATGCAATTCTATCAAGTCTTACTTGTTTATCATATTTAACTTTTTGATTCTGCAAATCATATTCTAATCTTTGTTCGAGATCTTTAATTAGTTTTTGTTCCTTTTTGGAACGACATTTTAAGTATGGATCATTATTATTCATCTCAACTATTTCTAGATATCTTTCGTAATCAATTTTATATACATTTAGTATTGCATCCTTATGATCATGTTTTACTCTAGGAAATTCTCTCACCATTTTAGCTGCTTCTTTCCCATCTTCTGCTATTACGGCAAATTCAATAGGCACATAATATCCCCTACCTACATGTCCACATTTAGCAATAACTTCAAAATAATTAATTACATTTTTCATTTTTAGCCTCCAAAATATTTTATTTCTATTATTATTCTAAAATATCTTGGACATATAAGTGAGGCCAATTTAAATTATATTTTGGGTTCCTATTTAAGCGATATTCTTAGATTTTTTTTAATATATGGTTCCTATTAAAAGAACAATTAATATAGTTTTAGCCAATATTTTCAATAAAATTTATATAATCTAAACCAATCAATAACTTTATAGAGGCTGCTCATACCTATCTTTATATTTTTAGGTTTTTGAACAGCCTCTTCTTTTAAGTTAAAGTATTATATACTATTACTTATTAAATTCTTTTACTACCCAATCTAACTCATCTTGAACTTCGAAATCATCACCAAGTTCTTTTCTAACCATTTCCAATAATGTTTTTCCCTTTCTAAATACATATATCTTTCTTCTAAAGACCTTGACCTTTTATTAGCAGGATCACCACGATCTATTAACCACAATAAATCATCATCAAATTGTTCTAATAACTTAGTTAATTCTTTGGACAAATGAAGATCTTTATATCCAATTTCATAACTAAAATCATCAATGGCTTTTTTGTTAACTGACCATAAACAAGTAGTCATAAAATCAGGCATCATTCTAATAATATATTTTGACATATTCTCCCCAAAACTATCATTTAATACTTATATTTCGTAATACGTATTATTTATCAATTTTTCTAGTAAAATACTACTATATTCCCTTATTTTATTTATACATTTGGTATTTCTGAAATTGCTTTTACAATTAACTCAACAAATGATGAAAACTCGATTTCTGCGTTCTTTGCGATTTGTTGTGAGTTATATGACATCCTATCCTCTGAATTTGCAAATTCATTATAAAATGAAATATATTTATTAAACTGATTAATTATTTCTAAAGCTTTTGTTAAATTTTCAACATTTCCTAACTTGTTTTTTTCAGCGTAATAAAATATTGTTTTCAATCGATCAACAAGAATATTTGTGCATGCATTAATTTGATTTTGATTTCCACTTTTAAACGCTTCACGGTATTCTATTGTTGCATCATATAACTTATTCAATAATTCCACAAACATTGTATCTGTTTGTTTTTCATGCAAAACTTGCTCTGCTTTTGATTTAGAAATAAGTAAATCTTCAAGTTTTTTTAATACTGCATCAAAATAATCAAGCTCTGCTTTTATACCATTATAGTACGGTAACTTAGACATACTTTTGGGTAATACTTCTGGAAATGTAAAATTACGCATTAAAACAGGAATTATATTCTTTTTTTTCTGAATTGCACGTTCTATCTCAAGTCTAACCCAATCTTCTTTATTAACACAACGATCTAGACCATTGGGCGGTAAAATCAACAAAAAATCATCACACTTATCTATTTGATTATATAATGCTTTATTAAATAAACCAGATCGAAGTGATTCAACATCAAGAAACACATCATATCCATCATTTGTCAATCTGACATATAACAACTGTGCTAAGCTTTCCGCGCCATCTCTTCTATAACTTATAAATATACCCATTGTATTTACCCATTTTTCATAATATATTGTACCATTTTAATTCATAAGCCACAATCCTTCCACTTTTGTATGTATAATTAAATATTTTTTCCTTTTCCGTTCATAACCATATACCTTTCAAATATATGGTTATGACCTATAGTAGAATTACAATGTTTGTAAGTTTTAAAACTAGTT
>JAIKVY010000060.1 GCA_024685275.1 Clostridia bacterium | reverse complement strand
GAAACATATGCATTCAATGAATCTTTAATAAACTCATCATAAAAGGCATTTGCTCCTAATATTTCTAAATTACTTTTGTAATTATAGACATATGTATAAAAGAATCTAATAGCATTATCTTTAATCTCATAAAATGATTTTTTTGAATCATCTGGCTTATTAATAGGAAATACTTTACTAACTAGTTTCAATTCAATTAACGATTTTAACGCAACAATTATTTTCCCAGTTTTTTCTCTATCTAATAAACTCTCTAATTCACTATACCTCTTCTTAGAATTACCTAATGTACTTATAATTCTTTTAGCTTGAATTTTATTTGATGAATCACTTAATAATAAATTATCTGCATAATTATAAACATTATTAGAATTCTTTAAGAATGTATTTATAATATTTTCCTTTAAACTGATTTTTGGATTAATTGATTCATTGATATATGGACTTCCACCAAAAACACTATAGAATGCAACCTTATCATATGGAGTTAAACCGTTATAATAATATGATGATGCTTCTAAATAATCGAATTCTTCTATCAATAATGTTTCTTTAAATCTACCAAACAAAGAATTACCTTCTTTTAGTATTTCGTTCATTATTTTCATGGAAGATCCTGATATAATTATATTCAAGTTTTTTATATGATTATCGATTATGTTTTGGAACATACTATCAACATAGGAAAGATTATTAAGTGATTTTAAATATGGATATTCATCAATAACAACTATATATTTTTTATTTAATGAATCTAAGTAAGAAAAAATATCGATAAAATCATTAAAAACCACATAAGATGGAACAGTTACTCCTTGCTTATTCATAGTTGTCTTGAATGACTCAATATTATTTTCAATTGTATCTTCTAAGCATTCAAAATAAATAGAATCATATTCTTTTATAGATTCCTTTATTAATGTAGTTTTACCTACTCTTCTTTTTCCGTATATTAATATAGCTTTATTGTTTTCTTCAAATACATTTCTAATTAATTTTATTTCTTTTTTTCTACCATAAAACATAATATCACCATCTTTACTGATTTTTTTATCACTGATTTTTTTATCAGTATTATTGTAACATTGAAAATAAAAATAAGCAAGATAAAAAACAAAAAGTCTTAGATCTCTCTAAGACTTGAATTATTTTTGATTAAAAAATATAAATAAACTACGATTTTTCTATTATCGTAAGTAGTTCATTCATTGGATCTATTATTGCTATTTGTACATATTCTTGAATAGATTGCAATGCTTCTTTATTGTCAACATCACCAATTCGTTCATTAATGTCTTCTGGTAAATAATCAAGTTGACTAGAAATGCTTTTAAGAAAGTCACTGATTCTTATTTTAGTCGCGCATTGAATAATTTCAAATACTGAATTACTTGAGTTTATAGCAGTTTTGAGAGTCATGTAATCAAGTTCCGTATATCGATCCGAACCAAAATAATGTTGCATTATTATGTCGTTTGTATAACCATCAATATCTAATGTTTCTCTTTCTATGGAAATATCACCTAATGTTTTACATTTAAGATATCTATTAATCTCACTTATAATCAAATCATTAAAATTAACAAATTCAGACGTATATGTGTTTGTTATTTTTTTTACCAGTTTGCCTATTTTAGTTATTCCATAATCCTTAGCTTCAAAATGGAAATTGACTTGTTCGGAAATTGCATTGCTAAATTTATCATTTGCGGCAAGAGACTCTGGTTTATTTTTTACAACATATTTAACTGCTTTTTTTAAATCATTTAATTTCACATCACTTGCTTCAACAAAACCAATATATTTAACATATGATTCAACGCTACTCATATTATTCCTCCAATTACAATTTTGTAAAGTTGTTATTCAACTTCTTCTCTACTCACATCATACCTAACCACACGTGTTTCGATTGGTTCAATGTAGTCAATTGCCTTTAATATCTTTTCTAAAACAGTTCTATTGCTAGCATTCATAATGCATAATAATGACTTCTTCTTTTAAAAGCCAAACTCACACACTTTTCAAGAAGTCAAGATATATATCTTTTAGTTGTCTTATAGTTTTTGCTCTTAAAAAAATTAATTTTATTGTCAACTAGCTTACAAATATTATATGTATATCAATCAAAAATTTGTCAAGATTGGTAAACACTAATGTCCCTTTTTTATCCCTTTGGGTATTAAATTAGCAATAAATATCTCAACTTTTTTATTTTGAAATATCTTCAAACTGTTTGTGGTATTCCCAATAATCTAAAATAATCCAAAATGTATAAGTTGCACTTAATCTTTTGTAAGATGTAAATTAGCTAAACCATAATACAATGAACACGTAAACAACTCTTCGTCATTTACTCAACTACTGCTTTTATGATTCATCTGATTCAATATTACTTTTAACACCTTTATATAATGCTTGTGCATAAATGAGCACATTTGAATATATAAGAAAACGCGTCCACCTTTTTATATATCACTAGTGGACGCGTCTAATACTGTCAAAGTAGGAATGTTTTGATACATTTTAGCACCTTATTTTTTTACACTCTATTAAATGCGTACAGTAAACTCACAGATAAATTGGAATTTGTTAGTATCTATTACCATAAATTGATTTTGCTTTTTCAGTATATTTCTTTACGAACTCAGTCTTTGCGTTTGTATAAGCATCTCGATTATGCTCGTATTCTTTCCATAAAGAAATCTTTACCTTCATTTAATTTTCTAAATAAGGAAGATGAGCATACGTGCTT
>JAIKVY010000027.1 GCA_024685275.1 Clostridia bacterium | reverse complement strand
GCACCCTCTTGGATTGAAATTAAACTATTATTTTCATTTGATAAGAAATTAATAGAATTCAAGTTTGAACAATCCTTAAATGCATATGCATTTATTGATGAAACTGCACTTGTTAAATAGATATTTTTAATTGTATTATTCTCTGCAAATGCGTAATCACCTATTATTGTTACTTGGCTTGGTATATGCAAAATTGATCTCGAACCAACGTACTTATATAAAATATCATTGATTATTATACAATCTTTGTTTTGGTTATTTAGCCAAGATGTATTTGTAAATGCATCATAACTTAATTCATTTAAGTTTGTGATTACTTCAAAATTGATATTGATTAAATTTGTACAACCATAGAAAGCTTCTTTTCCAATACTATTTATTGAACTTGATAAAACTATAGTTTGTAGATTTGTACAGTTTTTAAATGTATAATCTGGTATTCTTTTAATTGTACTTGGGAAAGTTACTTTTGTTATCTTTGTATTTCCACTAAATACGCCATCTGCTAGTAATGTTATACCATCTGGAATTACTACTTCAGTAGCATTGCCTTTATATCCAATTAAAATATTATCATAATAAACAAAATCTCCTGGGAAATTCTTGTACCAATATGTTTTTTCAAATGCTCCCATTCCAATATGTTTAACTACAGAAATATTTTTACCAAATGAGTCTGTTGTAGCTCTAATATAGATATTTTGAACTTCTTCACCAAATACGTTTTCACCAATACTTATTACCTTTTTATCGTAATAAATCTCTGGCACTACAACAAAGCTATCATTACCACTATATCCAGTAATTTTATATGAAAATTCGTTATTACTATCAATTGTTGAATCATAACTAAATCCACTAGATGAATATGTCGATTCTTCAACTTTAGCATATATAGTTGTATCTTTATCAATTCTAATTGGGAATTTAACAATTTGTGTATTATTTTCATCATAGTACCAACCCATAAATAACTGAGTTGTAGTCAAATCTTTAGGATCTCTACCTTTAACAAATGCAATACCTGTATCAGTATCTACTGCTGTTGCAGTTGTTTGGAATGTTAAAATATATTGTTGTGAATCTTTAAATACTTGATATACACTTCCTTCATCATAATATGATCCAGCACCATAAAATGCATCTTTATCAACATTAATATTTGCTTGATTATCATTAAATGTTACTGAATATAAATAGCTACAGCCATAAAATGCATAACTATCAATTGTTTTTAATGAAACTGGGAATGTTATGCTTGTTAAACCAACACAATTCATAAATGCATAACTATCGATTGTTTTAATTCTTGATGATGATTCAAAACTTAATGTTACTATTGTTCCAGCATCTTTAAATGCATCTGAAACTATATAAGTAACGTTTGATGGGATTATATATTCACTATCATGTCCAATGTACTTAATGTACATTCCACCTAAAATTATTGAAGAACTTGCATTTTCATAATAATTTGTACCATTAAATGCGTATCTTCCTAAATAATCTAATGTAAAATCATCACTAGCTATTACTCTAGTTAATCTAGTTGAATCTAAGAATGCGTAACTTTCTATTCTCTTTAAAAGTGAAGCTGATGTTTCACTTAAAACTATTTCTTCTAAGTTAATACAGTTTTGGAATGCATATTCACCAATAGATTCAATACCAACTGGTATTGTAACTTTTTGAATATATGGATTGTATGCAAATGCATATTCACTAATCTTATTAATATTGTAATCTCCTATTGTGTTTGCAATGGTTAATTCTGTATCTGTTCCGACATATCCTACAATAGAAACACTATTACCATTTATTTCATATAAATAATTATTACTATATCCATAACCTAAATTTAGTGAATCGTAGCTTGATATTACTACATCTTCTAATTGGATAGTTTCAAATTGATCATATATTGAGTTTTCTACATAAACGTGTTTTGGTAATCTATAACCAAATGCTTGATTGAACATGTTAGCAAAGTTACCAACATCATCAATGCTTGCTTTCTTTGTATAAATAACAGCAAGTAAGTTATCCATATTAAATGAACCTGGTTCAAATACTAGATTATCAGATTCAATTGTAATTGTTATTGCTTTACTCTTACTAAATGCTCCAGAATAAATAGTTTTACATTCTTCATTAATAACTATGTTATATTCTCCATTATTGTAATATGCTGGTTGAGCATATAGAATTGAAAAATCAGCTGAATACAATCCACCATTAAATGAAGAAAAGTATGAATTCTTATCGCAATTAATTTCAGTTAATGAATAACAATCTTTAAATACAGCTACACCTATCTGTTTTAATGATGATGGTAATGTAAATGTCTTTAATTTATCGCATCCAGAAAACGCATAATTATTAATAAATTCTAATTCAATTCCAGAGAAATTAATTGTTTCAAGATTGCTAGCTTCTTCCATGTAAAAAGCACCTGTTTCAATTTTTGTTAAATTTGCAGGCATAACTATTGATGTTAGCTTTGTACAGTTATAGAAAGCATAATCACTTATAGAAATTAGACTAGTCGATAAATTAACTTCTGTTAGGTATTTATTGTTTGCAAATGCGTATGGGCCAATATCTAAAATAGTATTAGCCATTGTAAATGATGTTGATTCAACCATATTTGGATATAAAACTAGAATGTCTTTATTCTTTTCTTCTTCATCATTTATTGAGTATTTATACAATACTCCACCTTCACTTACAAAATATGGATTATCGTTATCAACAATAAATTCTTTTATATTTTTATCTTTAAAGATACCATCTTTAATATCTATTACATCCTTTCTTTGGCCAGCTAATGCTGCTTTTTTAGGAATAACAACGATATCATCGTTACCTTGATAATCTGTAATAATTAATCCATCGTTATACTCTTGATATACAAGTCCTTCGCTACCTACATTGAAATCTACATATTCAGCATAGAATGTAATTTCATACATTCCTTTTTCTGTTATATATGGGAATTCAACTTTAACTTTTTCGTTATTGTAATTAAGTGTATACCAATAAATGAAATGGAAATCATTATTTTTGCTAATTCCATCACATTTAGCACCACTAATTTCTTCTATTTTTAATGCATCATAGTTATATTTAACAGTTTTGGTAATAATATCACTAGAATATGCATTATTAGCATAACTTCTGTATTTGAATGTTATATCATATTGATTCTTAATATAATTAGCTCTATATACATTTGTTCCTACTGATACCCAATTAGTAAATGTGTAACCATCCATTTGTTTTGGAGTTGGGAAAACAGATTCATCAACGCTTTGTGTTCTAGATAATTTAATTGTTTCTGTTGAACCATCGCCATGAGTAAATACTACATCATATGAAACATTTTCATATTTTGCTTTTAAGTTTAAATTGCATGAAACATTGTTTAAATTTACAGCTTGATTTGTTGTTATATCAACCCAACCAATAAATTCCATGTTTTCTATTACTGGTACTTCTGTTGGTGGAACTGCCCTTTCACCTGGTTTTATTGTTCCTGTTTGAAGCAATTGATTGCCTGATTCATCATAAAAATTAACTGTATAGAATGTGT
>JAIKVY010000233.1 GCA_024685275.1 Clostridia bacterium | reverse complement strand
CGGCAAGGTTAGCACCTTTGCCACCGAGAAGTTCACGCATGTTAGCATTGCCTTCTTGGAATAAGTAAACATACTTTTTAGACATTTTTTCTCCTTATATTTAATTTGTTTTTTTTATTTTATTATAGTACGATTAACCTTAAGTATTATATCACATTTTCACATTCGTTTTTACATTTTTAATGTAAAAGAGCGAATAAATTGAATAAAAACGTTTTTAATAAAATTTTAGAAGATATTTTTCACTGTTTTTCTTAAGCAATAACACCCAAATAAGACCAAATAATAGGTTAACGCCTAATGTAGATAATATAGCTAGATCAACTCCCATCATAATAGAAAACATTATAATCATAAACACGTTAGCAAAAATTAAAAACATTGAAAGAATCGCAGCGATAACTGTTGAAACTGATTGTCTTACTACTTGTGCTTCATCATCAGATTGATTTGGATGTCTTAAACCTAAGAATAGATAGAATATTGTATAGATGAAAGCTGTAGCAATAGCAAATAAAACATCTAAAAGAATATCAACTACACTAAGCCCACCAAATATTGAGTAAGGGATAATAACTATTAAATCTAAAGCAAGAATCATTGATACTGGAGCTAAAATTTTTGAAAAAATAATAGTTTTCATTTTAATTGGATATGTTTTAAACAACCACATAATCTTTTTATCAAGTGAGAATGATACGGTTGGAAGGAATGAAAATAAACTTATAAATAGAGTAACTATGGCTAAGATTAATGGATAAATATTCATACCAAGTCCTTCTTCTCCAATCAAATTATTCATATATTCTGTGCCTTTTAAAAATATAGGAACTAGTCCAATTATCAAAAATAAAATTGGGCTCATTAAGAAGTTTGCAAAATATACTGGTTTAGCAACAAACTTTTTTAATTCATTCTTATATAATCTTTTATTTACAGGTACAATTTTGTATGGAACTTTTGACACTTTTCTAGATACAAAATTACTCTTTTCTCTAACCATTAAATTATAAGCTACCTTATTAAATAACAAGACGAAACCTATAAATAATAAAGCATTAACCAAAACATATAATAAAACATATAAAATATTTTGATTAACAATTGCTATTTTAATTAAAAAGACGAAAGGAATGTATGATAATATTTTTCCTGCTCCAGAAATTGTAAATGTTCCACTAGAACCTGTTGAAAAGCCAATAAAGAATGACGGAATCATGATTAATGCAAACATTAATGCAGTTGTAATCATTTCGAATATATTTTTATGTTTGCTTTTTGATACGAGTTTTGATATCCACATCATAAAGAATGAAAACAAAGTCATAGGAAGGATGGTTGATAGACTCAATACAAAGAATATAGATAGAAAGTCTATATATGAAAAACCACCAACTATTATCATTGCAACAATTGCTGAAACACCTAATATAACATCGAAAGCTGATTCGATAATTATCGCAGTAATTAGCTTTGCAGAGACTATTTTTCGCCTTTTTATTGGAAGTGGTGTAAGTATTGCTACATCTTTATCTGTTAAAGTTAATCTAGTTCCTGAAAGAATAGAAAAGACAATACTCATCATTGTAATCATAAAGATTACTTGTGCTAGTGCATCAAAACTTGTACCACCCGCTTCTATTGTTAACTCGAAGATTTCTTTAAAATTAAAGATAAAGATAAAGAAATATATAACGACAAGAAATAGTATTAAAATAATACCGGATTTATTTTTAGATCTTTTGTTCTTGAAAGATTTACTATATACGTCTTTTAAGAATATTTTTACAAGATCGAAGGTTTTAAGCATATCATTCATTTTCACCCTTCTCCTCATAAATTTCCATAAAGACTTCTTCTAGTGATTCATCTTTTACAATCACATCCATTAAACCAGCCTTTACTATTTCACCATTCTTTATAACAGCTATTTTATTACATAATTTTTCAGCTGTTTCAAGGACGTGAGTTGAATAGAAAATAGCTCCACCATTTGACACAAAATCCTTCATTATATTTTTTAAAGTAAATGAGGCTTTAGGGTCTAATCCTACAAATGGTTCATCCATTACAATTAGTTTTGGTTCATGGATTAATGCACTTATAATTATAATCTTTTGTTTCATACCATGAGAGTAACTTCCGATAAAGGTGTTTAAATCTTTGTCTATTTCAAACTCTTTAGCGTATTTTTCGATTCTTTCTTTTCTATCTGATAAAGAAATATTGAATACATCAGCGACAAAGTTTAAAAATTCAAGTCCAGTCATAGTGTCATATGCTTCTGGTTCATCAGGAATATATGAAATAATCTTTCTAGCTTCATATGAATCTAGTGCCACATCTATTCCATCTATTTTAATAGTACCTTTCTCAAATGGAAGTATACCTACTATTGATTTTATTAATGTAGTTTTTCCTGCACCATTGTGTCCGATGAAGGCATAGATGTCTCCATCTAGCACATCTAGTGATATATCCTTTAATACATAATTCTTTTGATCATATGATTTATAAACATTTCTAATTTCAAGCATACTAATCTCCTTGATTTATTTAATACTTATATTTATAATA
>JAIKVY010000122.1 GCA_024685275.1 Clostridia bacterium | reverse complement strand
GAAACATTTGAATCTTTTTCATTCATTGCTATATAGGTCATAACGACCAATGCATATTTACCTTTTGTTGAAATTTTCATATTTATATTCTAATGAAGAAATTCTTTTTTGTCATATAATTTTTATGGCTTTGTAATATTTATATTTTGTTAGTTATATGCTACAATAACTCATAGCATTTAGTTTAAAATTAGAAATTTTAAAATCATTAAAAGGATATTTTTTATGAAAAAAGAGAAAAAGGTTAATGCAAATGAACTTATAAGTCCAGAAGATCGAATTCCAGGAAAAGAAAAACTATTCTATGGTATTGGTGCCTTTATGGATGGTGGTGGTGTTGCACTTATGTCATGTGTAATGCTCAAATATATGACTACTTTTGGTATTGCTATGGCTGTTGCTAGTACCATTATGATGATAGCAAAAATTTGGGATGCAATAACAGATCCTTTAATGGGATTTATTACTGATAACTCTCGTTTTAAGTCTGGAAGAAGAAAACCATATTTAATTGGTGGTGGTATTGCTGTTTTAATTGCAATGGCTATTTTATTTGCTCCAGTATCTAATAACATGTCAACAGCTGGATTTACAGCATATATTCTAATCTTTTATATCGTCTGGAATACAGCTAGTACTGTTACACAAGTTCCATATTGTCCTCTATCGAGTGATATATCTGCTTCGTATAAAGAAAGAAACAATGCTAATACTGTAAAATTAGTATTTAGTGCTATCGCTTCTGGTTTAGCATACGTTTTACCTTTAGTATTTATTGAAGCATTAATTAGTGCAGATGGATATTTAGGAATATTCCCACATATTTCACCAACTGTATTTTGGATTTTAATGGTATGCATATTTGGTGTATTATTCGGTGGTGGATTAGTCCTTTGTGGTTTATTTGTTAAAGAACGTGTTAAAACTGATACTCCAAAAACTAAATTTAATTTAAAGAGATTTATAAATAACTATGCTGAACCATATAGAAATAAATCATATAGATGGCATATTGTTATGTACGTTACAGCATTTATGTGTATGGATATGATTTCTGCTTTAGCTGTTTATTATGCTACTGATGTTTGGCATGGACAAAAAATTGGCTCAATGACAATGTCTTCATTGTTTATAATAGCTCCTTTAATGGTTGCAGCTGTTTTAATGTTCCCTCTAGCAAGAATAATGATGGATAAAAAAAGTAAACAATTTGCTTTTAGAATGGGATTACCATTCTATATTGCAGGTGGAATAATGTTAGCAGTTATGGATCCAAGTTGGGCACCCCCTATCTTAGTTCCAATCGTTGCTTTAATTATGGGTTTAGGCTTTGGTGGAGCTCAAATGATGCCTTGGATTATTTTCCCAGATACTGTTGATATTGATCAAATGGCAACAGGAAATAGACCAGCAGGAACATATAGTGGAATGATGACTTTAGCAAGAAAAATTGGTGGGGCTTTAGCTGTTGGAATAGTTGGTTGGATAATTGGTGGCGTTGGATATATCGAAAATACATCTGGAAATGCATCTACTTATATTGAACAATCTGATACAGTATTATTAACAATACGTCTTGTTATGGGTATTTGCATAGCTGTATTTATAACAATTGCATTTATTGCTTCGTTTAAATATAAAGTTACTAATAAGAAACTTGAAAGAGTTCGTTACTTTATTGAAGCAAGAAAAAATGGCTCTGTTTTAACACCTGAAGAAGAACAAGAAAGAACTGATTTAGTTCATGCTTTATATGGCTCAAAAGATCCTGGTGGATATGCTAATAATGATATTCCAAAAGATAAAATAATTGAAGATAATGATACTGAAAATGTTGAAATTACAAATGATGATAATACAAATGGAGATGAATAAAAATGGCTATTGAAATAGTTAAAACTGAAAATGGATATAAAATACAAAAATTAGATAATGAAAAATTAAGAATATTACAACTAACTGATGTTCATATTGGTGGTGGATTTTGTAGTAGAAAAAAAGATGCACGTGCTATTGATGCTGTTAAAAAAGTTATTACAAAAGCTAATCCAGATTTTGTAATTGTTACTGGTGATATTTCATATCCTTTCCCAGTTATTGCAACAAAAAATAATCAAAAAAGTGCTAAAATGTTTGCTGATACGCTAAAAAAATTAAATGTTAATTGGGCTT
>JAIKVY010000053.1 GCA_024685275.1 Clostridia bacterium | reverse complement strand
ACTATTCCTAGGTATTCAGAATTGGTAATATAATACTCTATAAAGTTAAATAATGTAGTTAATATCACACCTTTTTCAGCTCCTGAAAAACCAATATATGCGATTCTTGCAGCAGCTTCGTATCCAGCAAATAATCCTGATAAACTAAAGCCCATTTGTGATTTGTATTGCTCTAATACATTTCTAAAGTTCGTATCGTTAACTTTTGATAAAACGTTTTCAATGCTGTTAGCTAGATTTGTTTTTATTTCTCCTTCAAATTGTCTAAATAACATCAAATGTTCTTCGTTTTCAAACAAATAATCCTTTATTGCCAAAATTCTCATGGCTGCAGTATCATTTTCTGGATTTCCTTCAATAGCCGCTATTACGCTAGAATATCTTGAATCGTTTTCAATTAAGGATTCAGCTATAATATTATATACATTATTTAATCCACTAATATTACCTATCTTTTCGATTGTAATATCTTCATATGCGCTAATCGATGCTGTGTTAAATGCTTTTATAATTACATCAACTGATTTTTCTTGATAATATGTAAAGAAATTATTATATAGTGTTTTAAAGTATCCAAGATAATCATTTGATTTCAGTTCATTATTATTAAATAATGATTTCAAATTATCATATACTAACGTATTTTCTAAATGATTTCCTATTATTGCACTATTATAATATTCATATTCACCTGTTTCATTATTAATTACTTTTGGTTTAATTTCCTCAAGCCCTTTATTGATTTCTTCTTTGATAAATTCTTCAAATATTTCATCAACATATTGATCTATATAATCAATATATGCTTCTTCTTTTGCCTCATCTACCTTATCTTTCAATACTTCTTTATATGTTACGTTGAAATTGAACTTGAATTCTGCGCCTAATGAAGTAAAATCAAATTTCGAAAATTCAAATGTTATTGTTCCATTTTCATTATTTATTGAAACGCCATTTTCATTATGCGTATCATCAATTTTTATTGAATCTTTTCCAGTAAACTCTATTATAGGTATAGTAATATTTGCTTTAGTTTGTTCACCTCTAACACCTAAATCTTTATTGTTATAATATTCAACAATCAATATATCATATGCTAATTTATTCTTTGTTCTCTTATCATATGTTCCCTTAATTCTTGATTCAATTTCTTTAAGATATGTATATTCTTCATCAGTACAATTATTTAAAATATTCTCATATATAGTTGATTTAATATAATTTTCAATATCTTCTTTGTTTTGAGCATATTTTTCATTAATTGTTTCAGCCAACTTTGCGTTATTTTCCTTTAATATATCTATGTATTTTGCTTTGTAAACTTCATTCATTGTTACATACATAGATATTTCTGGAGTCATAACAAATTCTGTTATAACTTTATTCCATTCTATAAATATGTTTATATTTGCTGTCTTTTGTGTGCTTCTTGAACCATTATTAACCCAATTTGTATGTTCTTCTTCCAAATCTGAATATACTTCAAATAAAACATCACGTTTATCTTCTTTAATATCTTTATCATATAATGGTAAGCCAGCCATAGCTCTAGAGCCATTTAATTCTTCTAATTTATTAGTGAATATAGAGTTTTCTAAAGTCGCTCTTTGTTCTCTTTCTAGAGTTGTTAACAATAACTCATATGTTGAATAAATTTGATCTTTCTTTAATTCTTTTAATTGAGTTTCTATTGCATTAATTATTGGTGCAGAAAAATCATTTACTACCTTATCATTAACAAAGAATGAATCCCAAATTGCAGCTTTGATATATACATCAAATCCGCTCATAGCTATCATTTGTTGATATTCTATTTCATTTGATAAGCTATTAGCGTTGTAATATATGTTTCCATAAATATCACCATTAAATCCAATTTTGATTAATTCATTAAAGCTTTTATCAACAATACTATCACCATCAGTATCATATTCATCTTCCCATAATAAGCTTGGGATTATAGCGTTATTAGCCCCATTTTGACTAAACAAACAACTGTTATTTATCGCTAAAGAAATATATTCATCGACTTTAATATTTGCTAAGTATTTATCATAGTCAACAAACATAGCCTCATTTAATTCTGAAGGAATATCCTTTAATAAAGCTGCTATTGGATCAGCAAAATCAAAATATGTCTTATAACTATCATTTATTAATGTATTAATCTTCAATTCTCTATTAATTACAATGCAGAACACCTCAAATGTTTGCGTGCTTTCACCAATTTTAATAGATGCTTTTAATCTATATACATTTTGTTTATAGTCTCCACTTTGGTAACTATAATAATATCCATTTCCGCCTTCTAATGCTGATGGATGATAGAAAGCTCCATTATCTTTGCTTTCACTAAAGCTGTCATCATTATAATATTTCCAAGAAGAAATACTATAATCAACGAAATCATCTTCGCCTTCAAATTTTAAGCTAACTACCGTTGGTAATTCATATGTATCATTATTATATGGATCTATGTAATAAATTGGTACTTTTCTAACATTTACATCATCGTTAACATTTGATTTTTCTGTTACTGTAGCATATGGATAATATGAATCTATTACCTTTATTTCTCTTCCATCTGATAATGTTTCTTTTGTGTTGGTATAAATGTAAGAACCATCTGTATTGTATTTATAGTTTGGTAAGTTTACATCTTCTATTATTCTTTGGAAAATCTTTACTTTTATTATTATTGCTTTTGTTGTAGATAATTTCATATCTCCTTCAAAGCCAGGAATTAAAAGTCTTAAATACACATCATATGATGAGTTTCCACTATATAACATATGACCTTTTTCCGTAAAATCAAAACTTTGAATACTTCCAAAATCAATCGTATTATCATCATATTTGAGCAATCTATATCTTACATTTTCATATAAGTTTTTATACTCTATTGTCTTTCCATCTTTTTCTATCTTGAATCCAATGCTTACAGAAGTAGGTAATGTAAACGTTCCTGTTCTTCCATTTTCTTTATATGTATATGGATCTATAGTTACTACGTTTTTAATAGCATTTTCGCCATCTATTTCTGTTTCTTCTATCGTTAATTTTTCATCTTTATTATTAAATGAATAAAATACCATTTCTGAAACATCTACATATAAATAAATTGTTTGTGTTTTGCCTTCCCCGTTAACCTTATAACTATCAAATGTATATGATGCAATCTTAAACTTTTGTGTTGTTGTTAAAATCGACTCATCAAATTCAACATCTTCAAATACCCATTCAACATTGTAACTATATACTTCACCAACTGTTAAAAGTGCTCTCGTTTGTATTGGTTTAATTACTGTTGGAATCTTTTCTTCATTAATTGCATATTTTCCATTTTCTTTAAACTTAAAGAACATATATGGATTTGTAACATTTATTACACCTTCTTTTATTGTGAATAACTCATTATCGCTATCCGCATTAAATAACTTTTCATTAAAGTTCTTTGGTGAAAATTCAATTCCTAGTGAATAGATAACATTAATTTCAGGTAATCTATACGTAAAGTTATATGTTGTTCCGTTATTTGATAAAATGTCTATTTTTTCATATGCAATAGCATTTATATCACCTTGAACATTTAATTCTATTCTTGTTTCTTCAACAGGTGTCCATAATTGTGTTTCGTATGCAACTACATATGTTTGATTTGTATAATCTGACGTGAATGTGATTTCTGCTTTGCTTGGTAATTTATAATTTGATGTATAAATTTCCTTTAAATTTTCATCAAATACATCTACTGATATATTCTTTCCTACACCAACATTTGTCCCTGCTCCAGTACTTGTTTCGCACTTAAATATTAATAAAACTTTATCTTCTACTGATCCTCTTGAAAGTTTGTTTAATGTTAAGAATGCATATGTGAAATAATCTTCCTTCATTGTTGCATCTAACCCGAGGAATGCTTTATTGAATTTTTCTTTTTCGTTTCCAGTAAAATCAGTTTCAACCTTTATTCTTCTTCCACTACCTAAAGCTATATCGTATCTTGAGAATACATATGTAAAGTAATCATATGGAGAAACATAATACATTGTTCCATTATCTTTATATAATTGGTATGCTTTTACGACATCGAAATATATTACATAATCATAATCTGCATCGTTATATCCTGTTGTAACTCCAAAATACTTGTTATATCTATTACTTTCAATAAATTCACTTTCCGTTACTTTATTTAATTCTTCATCAAGAGTTAATACCCCATCATTATTTCCTAAAACATCAGATCTAATTGAGTACACCCTATTTGCAATAGCATTTCTTGAATATGTTAATATCAATGAATTTGCTTTTTGTCCGTTTAATGAGAATTTAATTACAATATTTTGTGAATTTATATTGTCATAATCAATAACGCCTCTTAAAGTATATGCAACATTATTTATATTATGTTTTAATGCGTTAATAATCGTTTCCAAATCACTTAAGTTAAAGCTTGCTTTTCTTACATAATAGTTATCAACATTACTAAATACAACACCAACTAATCCAATTCCATCATTATTTAATATTTCTTCTAATTTTTCTACAATAACTGTTGATTCTTCATCATATACATTTATGTCTATATATCCACCTTCATCGCTAGAAACATATGGATATGTGTCACCAACGACTAAGTTTCCTATATTAATAATGTCTATGTAATTTGAGATTAATTGTTCACTTTCATCAACATCTTTCTTTAATAATCTTGGGAGAACGTTTATATTTATCGATATCTCATTACTTACTAAATCAGACTGCCCTTTAACAAATATAGTTAAACTATAATTTCCGCCACTCTTTAAGAAAATATATCTTCCATTGCTTGTATAGTTTCTATTATATGTAGAACTTGCAAAGCTATTGTCATAACTTCTATCTACTGGATAAGTAATATCATTATTCTTGAAATAGAATTGTGTTGACCCACTAACTATTTCTCCTGATCCTAATGTTACAACAAATCTTGTTGGTAATAATGAAATATAATCTACATATGGATCTATACTAATAGTTTTAATTTCTTTCCATGAAACAATACCTGTTTCAGTATTTAATTCAGCATAATTATAAACTGTTCCATCTTGATTATATAAAGTAACATCATTTACTTCACTCTTCATATTAAGTAAGAGCATATTAACCCAAACTTTTGCACCATCGCCTACTGTTCCATATACATTAATATATCTTTCTTCTACTGTAGGTGCTTTTAGGTAATATCTATTATTACTATTTATTCCAATTATATTTAATTCATTTCCATTTCTATCTGTTGTTGCCCATGAAATATTATATTCTTTCCATTCATATGATGAACTATTTGCTCTTTGAACATATAAGAATATTGTTTCTGGTAAATATGTTTGTTCACTGTATGGATTTATTGCAAATGGTTCCATCCAATGGAATGATCCATAATCTTCTGAATCATTTAATGAGAATTTCGCTTTATTAATCAATACATTCTTTCTTTCAGGATCTGATACACTGAATGGAGTATTATATGAATAAACTGCATAAATACTCTTTACATTATCATTACCATCTATATTTCTTGATGGTTGATTAACTTTAACTGTAACCTTTTGTGTAAAGTTATCTTCCATTCCAGATATCTTATATTCACCAAAATATGCGTAAGTTTCATTATTATCTCCAAACAACGAATACGTTCCATCTAACGTAATCTTGCTCTTCATTTCCTCAACGCCATTCCAATCAAGCATGCTAATAATATAATTCTTGTAGAATTCTTCACTAGATACTTCAGTTGGTCTAGATCCTCTAATTATCTTTCTAGATTCAATTCCAACTTTTTGTTCATCTTGGAATACAATTTTTACACTATTGTTTGTATCTGTTTGACTTGGAATATCATATGTAGATGTAATCAAATAATCTATTGTATATGTTCCACTTTCCTCGTTATTTATTAATATGTAATCAACTACTTTTGCAATTACATTTATTCTTATTGCATATTCTAAATCTCCATAATATCCATACGCATATAATTCTCCACCCTTATATGTAATCAATGTTTTATCAAAGTCATATTCAGTATTAACATTCTTTAAATAAATATAGTTATACCCTTCTCTATCATATCTATGAATAATAACCTCTTCTGTTTCTTCATCTATATCTATTCTTTCTTTTCCATTGGTTTCGTATATCTTATATTCGTTTTCAAAATTAATTGCTAAATTTGAATCTCTCAATATTTCATCAATATAATCATAATCTTGGTCATAATATAATCTATTAGCATAATAATATGGATCTAAGCTAAATTCTCCAATTACTGGAATTTCGCCAATATAACCATTATCTGTAACTGGAATAATTTCTCTATCAATAACTGCTATATAAATATCAAATTCAACTTGAGCAATACTATTTTCACCAATAATTAATTTATATTTAGCTAAATTTTGTGTGTCTCCATCTAATAATTGCTTATTAAATCCTGAATATTGGATATTTGTTTCATAGAATCCTCTAATTTCACAATTTTCTTCAGATGTATCATCATTATCATAGATAACTGAAATTCTCGTTGGAAGAGTTTTTGTGAGTGCAGGATCTATTATCAAAGTTGGTGTATCATTTATTGTTTGCAAGTCTATATCTTTAATAACATATGTTCCACTAGCATCAAGAATTTTCAATTCATATGTAATAGTTTTTCCAAACAATTTTCCAGTTGGATTATACGTGTTTTTATTTGTTATAATTTTTGTTGATTCTTCTGTATATTGTACATATAAATTTATAGTTCTTTCGCCAATAAACGTTTTAACATTTGTGTCCCATGCGCTTCCATTTTGATATATACTTGTGTATGAAACACCATTTTCATATTTCCCTTCTATCTTTACTGAACTATATGTTGAAGGTTTATATTTTGTTAAATCAATAGATGAAAAATCACCTTTCATCTTTATTATGAAATTGCATCCTTCTATTCCAAACAAATTATATCCTGGATCTACTACTGAACCATCTTTACCTGTTGCATCTTCATCTATTTTTAATGATGCGCAATAATATCCATCTTGAGCGTATGTCTTTGATTTATCATTCAAGCTATTAGTTAACAAAACTAATAATGCTGTTGTTGAATTTACATTATATATACTATCTTCTCCGCCTAATTCTTTTAGACATTCATATATACTTTCAACAGGAATCTTATATTTGATTGTTTCACTATTAGATAATTTATAATCCCCTAAATCGGTACCCAATTCAACTAACGCATCATTAATATTATCTGATGATGTAGCAGCATAAACTAAAAGTTTTTCTTCTCCGCTATTGTTTTCCTTAATATATATTCCAACATCAATAATTCTATCTTCACTATTAAATGTCATCTGGGTAATTTGTCGTTCAGTAATTTTACCTCTAAGAACTATATATTGATTAGGTTCTAGCTCTAACTGAGTATTTTTCCCAGAAACATCCCCAACGAATGCGCCTATAATTCTTGAAATATCAACATTTTCTTTTTCATAAGGTGTTAAATTAATTTCGAAGTTAAATGTATAATTGTTCTGCTTTTTGAATTCTGTGTAATATAAATCGTTTGCAGTCGTTGGAACTTCTACCCCGACATATTCATCTCTATGCATTGAAGCATCAGCAACTTTTGTATCTCCTTGATATACATCTATATCTAAGAATTTTGTTCCAAATGAATAAGAAATAAGAGCTCTTGTTAAACTAAAGAACGAAACTCCTATTGTTCTAGCTATTGTCTTTTCATCCAATCCAAGTTTTTCACCCAAAATGAGTGCTAAGCTCTTTTCAGTATTTAAGAAGGCTTTAATTAATTCTTCCGTTAATTCTAATGTTATCTTTGGATTTTTAACGTTTGAAATATCACTTGTCACTGAAGCATATAACTGCTCTTTGAATTTTTTACCTACTGTAATTGAAGTGTTGCTATCTTTATTTAACATTATTAGCACAGCTCTATATAGGTATGTATATATCTGCCTCATAATTGAAGAAATATCTATATCTGTAAAGTAAATTTTTGGCAAATTAAGGGCTGATAACTGTAATATTTCCCCAATTGAATTAAATATACCCTCAAAGTTACAATAAAGAACCGAATTTTTGTAATATACTCCTAAAAATTCATTTATTCCTTCATATTTTCCAGTTGTATTTGATACATTTTTATCATAAATTCTTAATGTGAATTCATTGTTAGCGTTATTTTGTGGATCAAGATTATAATCAAATGTTATTTTATAATCACTTTCTCTTAATGTCGGTAATAATATATTTCCATCATATGTGCCTTGTTTTAAATTTATGCTAGCAAAATTGACACCTTTAATATATTCTACTCCATCCTCAATGCTTGATTGTTTTTCTAAAACAGCATATTTAACACTAAGACTATATTTAGATGCATCTTGTAATCTTCCTGATACTTTTGTATTTATTTCTTCAACGCCAGTAGTGCTTGTACTATTTTGTATTTTTCCAACATAGAAAGATATCTTATCTACATTGATTGAACTAAATTTAATGCCCATTAATGCACTAAATTTAAATCCCAAATAATAAACAGAAATTGCATCAAAAATATTTCCAATATCGCTTGTTTGATTTTCAATATAGTCGTTTATTCTTCCCATAAGAACGCCTAAATCTATATTGTTAATACTCAATGCAAAACCTTTATTTTCCGTATTTATTTGTTTGAAATCATTAACATTTACCGCACTAGCTATTGCAGAACCACCTTTGAAGACATCTCTGACTGTTTCGCCGTAAACAATTTCACCTAAATCTATATAATCACAAATCTGGGCAAACAAATTGTATAATAGATAACTACTAAAATCTCTTATAACGTAAGGTTTTCCTTCAAATGTTAAATATAAATCTTTACCAGAATAATACACCTTTATTCTTTCTTTATGGTTTTTGTTATCAAACATGCTTATATAGTAAAGATTATTAGGTGAATCATTAAATGTTGATTCATTGGTTGCTTTTCCAGCGTATGAAGCTTTGTATTGAATCGTATAATTTAAAATACTAGTATTAATTTCTACTTCGCTCTCTACCGAATAATTTGTTGCATTAGATAAATATTCTATTTCGGAAGTTAAATTAGAGTTTATCCTATTAAGATACCCATTAACTGTCTGAGTTTCCTTTGGCTGATCTTCTTCCTCTGGCTCTTCTTCGTTGTTTACATTGTTATTGTTACAAGCTATTAGTCCAAAACATAGAACTAATATAACAATAAATACTGCAAACAATAACAATTTTTTCTTATTCATATTTATCCATTACTCCCTAACGAAGTTGATAATAAGTTTGCCTTATATTCTTTACCTCCAATTTGGAAGGTTTTAGACGTTAACATATTGGTATCTGGGTTATAATCCCATGCAATACTGTCGACTCTTATTATATAACATTTTACACCATTTACTAAACTTTCTTCTAGCATTGTACCACTTGTGTCTTTATTCTGACTTAAAGTCATAAATTCTAAGAATTTATAATTATCAACTGAAGTGAAATCATATGGTGTTGTCTTATTTTCAACTTCATATTTATTTTTATTTTGAGCAGCGTCATAATACTCTTTCCTAACTGCAATATATACTTCTGTTAATGTATTATAATTGCTACTATCTACTCCTAAATTATTGTTGTATGTATTTCCAGTTTTTACAAAGTATTCAATAGGCGTCCAATCGGCAAATATAATTCTAACCTGCATCTGTGTATCGTATATATCTGTATCGTTATTTACTCTTACTAAAATAGTACATTTAGCATTTTGAGCAGTTGCTCCACCTTTTAATTTTGATGCATTCTTTTCATCATAGTTAAATTGTTCATTAATACATAAGAGTTTATAAGCGTCTTGTCTTGCTCTTGCTGAAGTATATGTTCCTGTATAATCAAATTTAATGTGGTTAAATTCAATAGCAAGATCTATGATTTGTTGCTTTTCTTCTTCTGTCTTTTTATTCCAAGACATCAATATATTCTTAGCATATTCTTCTCTGTTTGTGCTTTCTACATCTGGATACATTCTTTCAACAAATTCTATTAAATCTCTCTTAGCATCTGAGTATGTTTTATTCCATATTAATCTTACGGTAATTTCATCTTGAGAATATGAAATATGGTTCTCTTGCAATTCAATAACACCTTCAGTTGGATAATATGAATATGGACTCATATACACACTTAATTCTCCGTTTTGTTGCATTAATTTATCTTTCATGCTCTCATACAATAAGTATTTTTCTCCATTACTTGTTACAACTTTTGTGGTTTTATTAAATGTAATATCTATTCCTGTATTTTCAAGATTTTCAATAGTATATGTTTCTCCACTAACAACGCTATCTTGCGGGTCGCTTGTTAGATTTGTAGTATAT
This sequence comes from Clostridia bacterium, assembly GCA_024685275.1. Taxonomy (GTDB): domain Bacteria; phylum Bacillota; class Clostridia; order Christensenellales; family DTU072; genus CAG-1782. The sequence goes on along the minus strand of JAIKVY010000053.1, from coordinate 14,327 downwards.
TTATTTGTATTTGTGTCTAATGTAATAGTTATTCCATTTTCTTCAACATAAATTTCATATATATAGTTGCCAAGTTCTGTAATAGTAAAGCCTTCATAGTTTACAACTTGCATTTTTCCTATCTTCATATTTTCATTGTAGTAATATGCCGTTTTAACTGCAGAATTATTATATGCAAGAACTGTTAAAGAATAAGTTTCACCTACTTTTTCATTTCCTAAATTAATAGAACCTTGTCCACTATAATTTACTTGATTCTTTGCACTTACTCTTAAGTTTTCCCAATAAATTACGTAATCTTTTCTTGCCTTTATTGTTTCCATATCACTATCTGATGTTGAATATTCAAGCAATCTACTATCTTCTGGATAGAATAATTGTTGTATAAATTCTTCTTCTCCTTGAGCAGGAACAGTTTCTATCTTATAAGTATACGCATCGCCGCTCTTTATAAGATTTTGATTAATAAATTTGATATCTTTTGAAACAATTTTCTTATTATCTTCCATTGTTAACTTTACACCGAAACTTACTAAATAATAATCTTCAGCTGAATAATCATGATATTTTGAGAAGAAGAATTGTAATGGATCCATCATAATAAATGTTTCTTCTTCTCCATTAACCTCATATTTTATTACATTGATTGATTGAATATTTTCTGTCTTCTTAAATATCTTTACATATCCCCATTTTGCATATGTAAATTTAATACTAATCTCTTGACCTGTACTTGTTGAAATTCTACCAGTCAGTGTTTTTGCAACTTTTTCTGTGCTACTATATCCAGTTGGATCCCATGCCGATTTTAAGTTATTCCATATAACTCCTGTTGGCTCTTCAGCACTATTAATATAAATAGATTGTGGCATCATAGTTGTACTAAATTCAAATGGATTGAATACAGTAACTAATTGTTCTTTTATTGTTGCATTTGACTCTATGCTATTTTCTAACTTATATATAATATCGCCGCTGCTGTTATATTTATAGAAATATTCTACCTTTACAACTCCTCTTATTTCTTCAGGATTACTTATATTATCTGCATATTTTCTAAATAAAATGTAATATAAAGGTTTTTCTCCTGTATAGCTTGATTCCAAGAATCCATCTACATATTTATATACTAAACAAGCAATTTCATCATATCTAGATCCGCCAGTTACAACATCAAAGAATATTGTTCTATATTTTTCATTACTATCTAAAACATATGTCTTATCAACCATCATATCAGTAGTTTCAACGAGCAATCTAACTTTTTCAACAATTGGTATTGTTACATTAACATTATCTACTACCAATGTATCGCATTGTGCCTTCATTACTATATTATCTTTAATAGAATTATCTGCATTTACCTTATCTTCATATATTACAAAATTGGTCGTTAAATCAGTAATATATCCATTATATGAAATATTTTCTTCAAACTCATTAGCATCCCAAGTAATATTTGTAACATAACAATATCCACCTTCAACACCTAAATAATTTTCTGATGAGTTAAAGAATATTACATACTTCTTGATTAATTTTGCATATTCGCTATATGGATCTACTAAATATTGTCCGCCTATTTCTCCATTATTATATTTGCTATTTAAATCCATTATTGAATCAACTAATATATTGTTGATTTTTTGAACATATTCTACTTTTTGTTTTATTTCTTTTTCAATTATTACCGACATAATATAGTTATCAATCGCATTGCTAAACAATCTCTTAACCAAAACTGTTGAGCTAGATCCCTTTAATATTTGTCTTCTAATGTTGTTAATTTGTGATGTATAGTTTGCTATAGTTGAATTTACATAGTCTATTAAATCATTAGCTATTATATCTTTGTAGTTTTCTGTATTTACCTCTGTAAAGTCAAAGAATCTTGAAATCATATTAATTAGGTAAATTCTTATATATTTTTGTGTGTACATAGCATCATTATTCATTGCTATATCAGAAGCAAATCTATTAATTGTAAACTCAGTTTCTGCTCCTGATAAAGGTGCTGGTGAATTTGGATTACTCTTAATATTTTCGTAATTCATTCTAATCTTCAATAATTTAATAGTTTCTTCTTTTATAACTTCAAATGCTTCGTTATTCGTTACCAATAAATCTGCTGATCTAATCGCATTATACATTTCTTGAACAATTATTGCGCTTATTACACCATTTATTGTCGTTACATTAAATCCATCTTTTATAGCATCTTCAACATCTATTTGATTAACAATTATTGAACATAATTGAGCTTCACTTATTGTGCTTGATGCCTCAGATTGAATATCATAGTACATATTTCTGAACTTATATACTTTCTTTAGAATATCATCATATTCAAACTTCGCTTGAACCATATTCTTGTAATAAACAGCATCATTAAACTCTTCTAAACTATTGTTATTTATTCTATTTTGGAATATGTTAGAGAATTCAAATTCCATATAACTCTTAATTATCGAATTATATCCACCAACCTTAACATCTTCTAATATTCCTGTAATCTTTGCAGATACTGAATTCTTCTTTGCAATGTCTGAGCCAGTTGATGATCTAATAATATTCATAATTAAACCAATGTTTTCATCAACCAAAGTGTTGTAATATGTCTTTAATAAATCAAATCCGAATTTTTGTGCTTCTTCATTTGTAAAGGCATTTCCTTTACTATATGTAACGATATCAGGATTAATAACAACGCTATCCATCCAAGCTTTTAATAACTCTTCAACATCTGCTTGAGAAGTTAACGTTGTTGATATTGTGAATGTTTCAAATCTATTTGAAATATCTGCCTCTGCTCTTGCTACGATTGATTGAACTTTCTCAAAGATTAATTCTATATTTGCAGCTATTCTATTTTCATTTACTGAACCAACTATTTCTGTATTATAGTTGATTATTGTGTTAGTAAATTCATCTTTAATAGCTTGTCTGATATCTTCATCATCCATTCTTATTTCAGGCATAATATCAGAATAATATGTGCCACCAATTTCTATTGTTTCATTTATTGACTTATCATAGAAATACACTCTTACCTTAATAATTTGTTCTAACCCAAGTTCTACAGTTAAATCTAAGAATCTCTTATTAATTCTAGAAGATAATTCTCCTCTCAAATCTCCACCACTAGATGTTAAAGCCGTTACATTTATTCCGTCTTTACCAAATGGTATCTTAGTTACTTTCTTTGTTCCTAAATATTTATATTCAACATTTTCAAATGTTACCACTTGGTTATCTTCGTATTTAACTGTTAAATTTGTTGGCAAAGTAAATACTTTTTCTTTTACCCATACAGATTCAGCACTATCTATAATTGGATCGATAAAGACAACAAATGTTTTGCTTCCAGCGCTATCTATAATCGTTTCTGTTTCCAAGTTATCTGTTGTTTCTTTCCATGGGAATGTTGCAACTTCCGTGTTCTTTATCTCTATATCAACAGAAATAGTTACACTTCCCAATATTCTTCCATTGCTATTACATCCTAAGATGGTCGCTGATGCCATTTGTATTCTATCGCAACCTTCATAATTTAAAGTATTAACTCTATATACCCAAGATGATTCTAATACCCATTTTACATTGTTAATTCTATATGTATCACCATTACTTAATGTTATATTAATCGTCTTTGGTAAGTAATTTGTCGAACCAAATGCGTCGGCAATATTATCTTTGTATAAATAAATATTGTCTATTGTTATCTTTCCGTTGTTAATAACAAATGAACCACTAGTTGATCCTGAATATCCTGAATTAATATCAGCTACTGGATAATAGATACTGAATATCTTTGTTATTCTAAACCCTTCATCAGTTAATGTACTTAACTTAATATATTTGGTTACAGCATATGTTAACATTGATTGATATAAATAAATACTTTCAATATTCTTAATTCTTGTTCCAACTTCAATTCCTTCTACATCGCTTTCTTCTACATACCACTCTTCAAGTTTTGCATCTGTATCTGCTATGTTGTAATTAAAGTATTTTGTGTTATCAGTTCTATTGTTATATACACCAACAACTTGCCCTGTCGTTTTAACTTCAAAGTTATATCCATTTGTATAGTTTGCTTCACCCATGGTGTTGTATAAATCAATTTTAACTGATTGAATATCTTGATCTAACGCGTATACACCACCAACAAATCTAATATCTGCAATAAATGTTGAAGCTCCTTTTCCTGTTCCTAATTCTATCTTATATTTATTGCCTAATCCATCTAAGTTACCATTTCCTCTATCGAGCATATCATTAATGTCCATAATATTAATTAATCCATCAATTTCTATTCTCTTTCCGCTAATTGTGGTCATTTCAGAACCAGCTGTAACTTTTATATCTCTATATATTATTCCCAATCTATACAACAATTCTCTATATCCAATTGTTACTTTCTTTGCTCCTGCTGATATTTCCTCTGCTAAAACAAATACACTATCTTCACTTAATGCTGCTCCTTCATTGGTTAATATAACAGTTCTAGTACTTGGTCTATATTCAAAATATTTATCACTTAGTAATTTATCTTCTTTACCTTTATCTTCTCCATTAATTGATTCAACATAATATTCAGAATAATCCACAGAGAATTCTAAGGTGGTTATATAAATTGTTAATTCAGCAAGAGACATCTCTCTTTCATTAGAATTTTCATCAAATATCTTTATGTTTCCATTGGCTTCTAATTTTGGATAGAAATCAATAAAGTTTTCTTCATCATAGTAATAGAATTTCACTTTTACTATATCTTCTTGCGTTGTTGGATCATATTCATATGATACTGTTGATATGTTTTTAATCAAGAATGGTCTTTCTAAACCGCCACCCTCTAAATACATTTGATAATCATATATATTTGTTTCAGGTTTTATAATCGTTTGGCTATCGTATTCAAAACTTTCTTTCTTTGTCTTAATTTCAACATCGCTATATAGAGTCATTAATAAGTCGTACACATTCATATGTTCAACTAATGTGTATACATCGCCTTCTTTTACAAAAATACCTACATGGTTAATTGGAATATCTTTATCTTCTTTATCTGTATAAATATCTCCGTTGTACCCATCACTTACTCTTATATAATATGAATCTCTATAATAACCTATTCTTCCTGATTTTCCGCTACTTTCTATATCGCCATTAAATAACTCTTTAATTAGCATATATTTTCTTGCACCAACACCATTTTGAACAACTACATAGTTTTCAGAATAGTTTGTTCCGCTAAGCTTAATTGTATCGATTTTTGAGTTTTCAACTATGATTACTAAATAAACTTCAACCAAAACATCTTGTGACGTTCCAATTACAGTTTTCAAGTTAATCATCTTTCCTGGTTCAAAGATATAGTCTTCATTTCCTGTTGTTATAACCCAGTTTGCTCTATATTTTTCTTTGTGTCCATCACTAAACTCAGCTTCAAGTGTTGTAGGAATTTTGAAGTTTCTATATGTATTAACGTAATATGTGTAATAAGCCATCTGCTTATTCTTATTATCACCTTTGTATTCTATGTTTGTGATTGTCTTTTGAACTGTTATCCTATTTTCTTGTTCATCGAAGAACACAATATTTACTGGTTCTTTACTTAAAATAGAAACACATACAGCAATATTTCTATATCCACTAACGGCATTACCTATTCTAACGTATAATCTGAATTTTAATGTTCCTTCTAATTCATCTAAATCGATTGCTATCTTATATCTTGTTTTTCCATTAAGTGTTACTTGTTGTATGATTTCTTTTCCACCTTCAATGTAAATAGGATCTCCATTTACATCAAATTCTCTAGCCCAATTCAAATCATAGAAAGCATGACTACTTACATTTCCTTCAGCATCTTTGAAGTATATAAGCATATTGTCTGGTAAATAAACAGCGCTTGCATTAAGTGGATCTAAAACATAATATCCTTCTTTATTATTATCAATTCTCACTCTATTTGGAGTAAAGTTTGTAGAATTGATTTGATCCATAATAATTTCTGTTGTTTCATCAACTTCTAGAATTGGACATTCACAATCTACCAAAACTGTTATGTACTTAAAGTTTCCAACACTACTTGTATTAGTGTTTTCTGTTCCCAATACTATCGTATTGTTAATTATGTTAATATCGTAAATATTATTGTTAATCAAGCAGAATAATCTTAATAAATATGATAAATCAAGATTTGTCGATGTTATACTCGTTGTTATTGATGTATTTAATCCATACGTGCTTCGTATTTCTGGATCATTTCCTATGTACAAAGTATATTCTTCTTCTGTTAAAAGAACAGCTACATCGTCTTGTCCCTTTTTGTAGTAATAATAGAATGGCCTATTAACAATTGATGTATCATCATTTCTAATCATAGAAATCTTATCTGTTTTATCCATTTCTATCTTATATTTATATGCTTTACCATCACCATATTCTACTTCTTCATACGTATTATCAATGCTGTTGTTTTCCAATATTTCTAACAATTCGTCCCAATAAACAACATTTCTAACTGCTGCATATCCGCCATCATCAACATAATAGTTTTCTAATGTTACTATTCCATTAGTATCAATAACGTTTACTTTTAATTCTTTATTTTCTTGGCTTAATGCACTATATAACGTTTGAAGTCTTGTTGTTGTAGTGTGATATATTCTTGAATATTCATATTCTGATAAATATGAACCACTTGTTGAAATATTTGTTATTTTTCTATATTTCCAATCAATGCTATATGAACTTAATATGTTGTATGTTGAGCTATATGTCCCATCAACATTTTTACCTAAGCCAGTTACTATTGGCATATTAAATACTCTTTCGTACTTAACACCAGCTTCATCAGCAAATACAAATATTGGCTTTTTGCCTACATCATAACTAGATTCGTCATAGTAGTTAGCTAAATATTTCCCGTCAATATCGCTAGAAGGATCTTTTTCAAATGAATCGCTATCAGAAAATTTAACATACTTAAATTCTCTCTTTCCGATATTTATTCTCATAGCAATTAATTGCCCTTTGAAATATGTATGAACATAAATCGTTCCGCCGTTTTCATTTATTGCTGATTCAACGTTACTTCCAACGGCATCTAAATCCCAATTATATGTCGTTATTTTCCCATCTTCGTTATTAGAATACGAAATTTGTATGTATCTTTCATCGATTTTATTTCTAGCAAGATAACTATTTAAATAATCAAAATTGATAACGAAATCATACTTAGAGAAATAATATCTAATGAAGTTTTTATTTGATTCTTTGTATGCAGCCATTATGTTGTCATATGAAAAATATCTACTTGGGTTGAAGTTATCCGTATTCATCATGTATTCATATTTTCCTAAAATGTAATCATATGGATCAATGTTAATTTCATATACAACAGGAACACTAGCTTGATATTCATTCAAATCTTCTGTTAAATAAACCGTTGCTGTTTCATTAGTGTCTATTTCTCTATTTAAAACGATTATTCTTACTGGGAATGTCTTTTCTCCCATCATTCCAGGCGCAATTGTTACAGTCGTAACTGTCATATATCCTTTTGTTGTTACGCTTGCCCAATCTATAGCAAAGAATGCATTGAATGTATAATATTCATCAACTCCGTTTTCAGATGTTCTAACGTTAACCGTACAAGTTGTTGCCAATTCTTCACATGGTTCCATAACGAATAATTGAATTGGTACTATTTCTTGTGAAATAACAGCACCATCTCTATCGTATTCGATTATTTCGTTATTTTCATCTTCTTCTGAATAATATCTTGGTGGGAAAGCATCTCTTCCTAAGCCATAGTAAAGATCTCTTATTTCTCCTAATTCAGCGCTAACACCAGATTCAAATCTTACATAATATCTTCTAACTTCACCCATGAAACTACCATTTGTTCTTGGTGAATATTGTTTCTTACAATCATACGTAATTTTTACTGATTCTTCATCATATTCAAACAATAAATCTCTATTGGTTATTGGCATGAGATAAATATAATTGCCTTCCTCGTCTACTAATGCTTTATCCATGTCAAAATAGTAATATGTTGTTCCGCTATCATAAAGAACCACATTTTCAACTCCAGCCCAGTAAACATATACGTTACCGAATGCATCAACATAAAGGTTATCTTTCTCTATAACATTTAGCGTGTTTGTGTAATCAACAAAGACATAATTACCATCTTCATTAAGTTTAATAAATGGTAAACTCTTAATATTAAACATTACTCTTGTTATGTCTTGATTTTCTGGTCCTTCTTTTATGTAAAATCCTTCTGCGTTGATATCTTCTCTCTTTACTTCAACTCTTGCTGTTAAACTAAACAACATAATTGTTCCTTCTGGAATATATGTATCATTTGATAAGAATGTTCTTCTTGGATATACATAAAATTGATATTTCAATGGATCATATTCGTCCATATAATCTTCAAAGAATGAAACTCTTAATGTGCTATGCAATGCAGTATCGTAAGGACAATTCCCTTCAATATTATCAAAGTATCCAACTTCATAAAGATAATACTCTTTCTTTATTGATCTTAATGCTTTAACCCTATATCTAAACCCAGCATCAACTTTAATATTACCAATAAGTCCATTTACTCTGAATAAACTTTGTAATGTATCGTTTGAAGATGTTATTTCTAATTGTTCTGGTTCTGCAACAACATATGCATCCTTACATAAAGCGGTAATAATACTTGTTAAAGAAAGATTGAAATCATTATCAGCAAAACTATTAACGTCATCTGTTATCGCTGTTTCGTTATTCATATATGCTGACATTGATGCCATGAAAATATCTTCTCTTATTTTTACTTTTGGAATTGTTTGAACACCATTTTTAGTAACGCAAGCAATATCTACCCAAACGTATCCTAATTCATCTTCTCTTGCTGGCAAATCTTTATATACTTCATTATTAAAGCTAACATCATCACTGCAAAGTCTTATAATAATTGTCGCTTCGCTACCTGTTAACCAAACACTTAAATCAAACGCGCTTCTTCCGGCAACTCTTTGGAGAGCTACACCATCTTCATAATCAACATGGTCTGTTACAAATTGATCATAGATAAGAGTAAATGATAATCCTGCATTTGTTGCCAAAATATATGGTGTGTTCAAACCTGAACTTTCACCAATTGTAGCACTGAGTAATTTTGATAAATCTACCGTTTCCTGCGATGAAAATACGAACGCACCTTCTAGCGTTCCTGAATATGTGTAAATTTGATCGAGTGGTTTAAAGTTATCAACATTAACATTTGAAATAAGTACCGGCTCACCAAAATGTGTTGGCGTTAATTCCAAACTGAAAATCATTAATGATTGAGCTTTACCTGTATCTAAATCTTCTTGTGGGATACCGACATCAGAATACATTATTATCGTAAAGTCCATGTTATCAACATCCCAAGTTAATGTGAAGTAACTTCTTTCAAGCATTACTTCTGCACTTGAAATACCCAATAAGATTGCCAATTGATCCATTGTATATGGAGAAACAGAGTCTAAGATGTTAATAATTTGTCTCGTTGAATATGTTCCTTGCCCTGTTGTTTCCAACATTTTCTTAACCAAATCAATATCAACTCTTAAAGTTTCTGTATTTTTTGAGAATATATCTTCTACAACTTTTTCTGTAAATGATGTTTTGTCCAAGATGTATTTTAACGCATTATTTTCCCTATCTGAACTTTCTGGATCTAATATGCTATCAACAATTGATACTATCGTGTTGTTAATACCATGGATAAATGAATTCAATGCTTTTGCTAAATCCAGTGAATCATCATAAACCTGCGGGAATCCTAATTCTTCTAAGGCAATCCACCCATACAAATATTCAAGTCCAGTGATATCTATGTACGATCTTTCATTCTTATAGTAAAGACCTATCATTAATTCGCCATTAGCAATATCTCTAAATTCAATAAACACATTGTTTTTGCTATTATCTTTTGTGTTCATGTCAGTTCTAATTAATGCATCATAGTGTGTATCTAAGAGTGGAATGTATAACGTACCTACAAACTCGTATTGCCCACCTTCAAATGGAATGTACGTATCATCGCCTTTTATGCTAAACCCTTCTGGATACGACCAACCATAGTCAAACGTTATATCCGTTGTATATGTGTACGTAACTCTATCGCTAACTACACTACCATCTAGTTGAATAATCGCATCGGTTAAGACATCTTTTGTTCCATCTTTTGTTGGAGATATTATTGACTGAATCGCGGCTTCGGCAGCTGTTATTGTCGCATTTGCTACTGTTGAGAATCTGAACCCTAAATATTTATATGTCATTGGGTCCCATTTTCTTCCAAATACACCAAACATCTTAACAAGTAAGTTAGTTAAATCTGATGCTTTTGAGTTTAAGTCCATACCCCAGAAATAAAGGCTCGTTTGTGGTTCATTAACTATACGCTTATATTTATCTTGAGCAAGAGTTACCAAAATATCAGCAAGCCATCCAGCACCAGCATCATCTTGTAACCCCATCGATGTTAATAACCCCTCAACTGATAAACTTGTTAAAAGTCTAATCATTTGTTGGAATAAAACAGTATCACCAAAATTAGCAAAACTTCTCTTATATCCTTGAATATCTACATACAAAATGTTACCTGGATCATCAACGTTACTGTTTTCACCATCAAAATATAACCCTATCATTACTGAGTTTGTTGCGCCATTATACCACTCGATACTAAAGTCTGATTTTTTACTTACCTTGTTATGTATTTCTAACGCACTGATAAGTTTTCTTGTACCTTCAGCGTTGTTCTCATCGAAATATTGACCATCTTCATAGTATTTATAAATTGGACTTCCGTTTTCATCTTCGTATGGATATGTATAGAGATATGATTTTATCTTTAATTGAAAGTTTCCTACTGTGTTATTTTGAAGATCGAGTAAGTCGATAGCAAAATTAACACCCATGTAATAACCTGTATCTACAAAATCACCACTGTCAAGATATGTTCTTAATGAACCAATTGAATTTGAAAATTCATTAGCTGCATTTTCAACGGTTGTATGATCTTGATTGTAATAGTTTAATTCGCTGTCGTTTATATAATAAGTAGATTTTTCAACAGGTTCTGTTAATTGACAACTTGTAAAGACTGTTGCTATAACAAACACAATGGCTAAAACTATAAGCATTTTAGGAAATAATCTTCTTGATGCCAATTGTGCCTCCTAACAACATATATATTATATATAATATATATTATATTTTAAAAAGATAAATTGTCAATATCGAGTTTTTAATTCGCGCGCGTACGCAATGATTTTAAACATTTGCCCTCTTTATTTGATTTTCACAATTCACTATGATAAAGTATTTTCAATATGGATAAAATAATAGAAATTAAGAACGTTTCATATGCATATGAAAGCGAAGAAGATAGTGTTCAAGCTGTAAAAAATTTATCTCTTGATATTTATGAAGGTGAATTTTTTGTTTTACTTGGACCAAATGGTTGTGGAAAGAGCACCTTGGCTAAATTAATTAATGGATTTTTAACACAAGATCAGGGCCAAATCTTAGTAAACAATCTGGATTCTGCAGATGAAAATAACATATTTAAAATTCGTCAATCGGTCGGTTTGGTTTTTCAAAATCCTGACAACCAAATGGTTGCATCTATCATTGAAGATGATATTGCTTTTGGATGTGAAAATCTTGGAATAGATAAAGATGAAACAAGAAGGCGTGTTGACTGGGCTTTAAAGACAGTAAATATGTACGATTATAAAAACGGAACACCCTTTAAATTAAGCGGTGGTCAAAAACAAAGAGTCGCTATTGCTGCAATCCTTGCCATGATGCCAAAAGTACTAATTTTAGATGAGAGTACATCTATGCTTGATCCTGAAGGAAGAAAGGAAGTATTAAGTACAATTTCCAAACTTAACAAAGAAAATAAAATGACTATTATCCTGATAACACACTATATGGATGAGGCACTTTTAGCCGACAGGATTGGTGTTATGAATAATGGAAATTTAACTAATATAGGAACCCCAAAAGAAATATTTGGTAACCCTGATATCTTAAATAATAATTCTCTTGAATTGCCAATATCATGTGATATTTCATATTCATTGATTAAGCAAAACATACTAAATAACATCTATTTAAATGATGAAGATCTTGTGGAGGCCATATGCCGATTGAAGTAAAATCTTTGTCATACACATACAGTAAAAAAACACCATATGAAAAGAAAGCATTGAATGATATTTCTTTTACTATTAACGATGGAGATGTTGTTGGAATCGTTGGATCAACTGGAAGTGGAAAAAGCACTCTTATTCAACATATAAATGCTCTTATTAGAGTTCAAGAAGGTTCAGTTATTGTTGATGATATTGATTTATCCGTTAAAAAGCCAAAGCTACTTGAAGTTAGAAAAAAAGTAGGAATGCTCTTCCAATATCCTGAATATCAATTATTCGCTGATACAGTTTTAAAGGATGTAATGTTTGGCCCATTAAATTTTGGAATTTCAAAAGAAGAAGCAGAACATAATTCAATCGAAGCTCTCAAAAAGGTTGGATTAAATCCTGAATCAATTATAAACAAATCTCCTATAGAGCTCTCTGGAGGACAAAAACGTAGAGTTGCAATTGCTGGTGTTATTTCATATATGCCAAAAATTTTGGTTTTAGATGAACCAACAGCTGGATTAGATCCAATTGGTAAAAGAGAAATCTTAGATTTAACTCAACAATTAATTAAAAATGGCGATGTAAAGATTGTAATCATGGTGAGCCACAACATGGATGAGATTGCTGAATACACAAATAGAATCATTGCTTTAAATAATTCTCGATTAGTTGCTGATACATCAACAGAAAATTTCTTTTATAACTATGATATAGAATCTTTAAATCTAACATACCCACATGTAGTAAACATAGTTAAAAAACTAAATGAAAAAGGCTTCAACTTACCTACTAATATTTTAAACAAAACTCAACTTAAAGATGAACTTATTAAATCTTTGAAAGGACAATCATGAGAGATATAGCATTTGGACAATACTATCCTAAAAATTCATTTGTTCATAACCTTGATCCAAGAACAAAGATTTTTTCAAGCATTGTTTTGATTGTCGCTGTATTTTTGGTTGATAATTACTGGGGCTATGTAGCTTGTTATTCATTTTTAGCAATTATGATTTTAGCATCCAGAATTCCAATATTAAGTATACTAAAAACAATAAAAGCAGTATTGGTAATTATGCTTATAACGTTTGTGATTAATGTTTTATTTTATAAATCTGGACATGTTTATGCTCAATGGTGGATCTTTACAATAACTAGAGAAGGCATAATCTTTGGTGTTTACATGATTCTTAGAATTGTATTTTTGGTAATGTCTATGTCTCTTTTAACTTTTACTACCACACCAATGGCATTAACTGATGGCATTGAAAACTTACTAAAACCATTAACTTTAATTAAAATTCCAGTGCATGATTTAGCAACAATAATGAGCATTGCTTTAAGATTTATTCCTACCCTAACAGAAGAAGTTGATAAAATAATACTTGCTCAAAAAGCACGTGGCGCAGCCTTTGATACGGGAAATATTTTCAAGAAAGCAAAAGCCATGTTACCTATATTGATTCCATTATTTGTATCAACTTTTAGAAGAGCTGATGAACTCGCTATGGCTCTTGATTCTAGATGCTATAACGCAACAGATAAACGTACAAAAATGAAGCCTCTAAAGTTTTCATATAGAGATTTATTAGGGGTATTTATAATTGGTGCATTTTTAACTATTATAATAATGATTAAACTTGGTTTCTTTGGATTAATACAATGAAAAATGTTTTATTAACAATTGAATATGATGGTACAAATTACTGTGGTTGGCAAATACAACAAAATGGGCCAAGCATACAAGGCGTTTTAACTGATACCATTCAAAATCTTTTAGGTGAAAAAGTTGTATTACATGGTAGTGGCAGAACGGATTCTGGCGTCCATGCTTTAGGTCAAAAAGCTAATTTTCTTTTTTCTGGTAAATTTCCTTTAGGAAAACTAAAAGGAGCAATTAATACCTATTTGCCTGACGATATAAAAATCATTGATGTTGTTGAAGTTCCATTAGAATTTAACGCACAATACTCTGCTAAGGAAAAAACCTATAATTATCATTTTTATGTAAGCAGACAAAAACACCCACTAAAAGACAGATTCTCTGTTAATATTCCATATGATATTGACCAATTTAATTATCAATTAGCTAAAGATTCTTTATCT
>JAIKVY010000126.1 GCA_024685275.1 Clostridia bacterium | reverse complement strand
AATATTTTTCATAGAAACAAATTCGTTAAAACTTAAGTTTTTTTTAAGATTTTTTTTTTAGAATTGAATTAAGATGTCAATTATAGACAATAAAGTAAAAAATATGATAAAAATATTACAGCTTTATAAAGACATATATAATTTTATCATGGTTGATATTAGAATTATATTGAGAGGGAATTGTGACGGTAAATGATGCAGTAGCGAATAGAGTTTTAACATTAATGCATGATAGGCAAATGACACAGTATAGATTAGAACAAATTACAGGTATTGCTCATGGTGCTATGGATAGAATATTAAGTGGAACTAATAAAACAGTTACATTAACAACCTGTTATAAGTTAGCAATGGGTTTTGATATGTCAATTAATGAATTTTTTAGTGATGAAGTATTTAAGTTAACTAACTTAGATATTGAGTACTAAATGTACAATCATAAATCCTATGGGGCATATTCTTTAGTTAATCAAATTTTGAGCATATAAACATACTGCAATTGCCAATCGATAGTATCAATTAGTAGATTAGTTAGAAAATATTGGGGATTTAACAAAGTATATTATTCTTCTATTGGTTCAACTAAAATGTTTAACGAAACGATTAATTCATCTGCTCTTAAAATATCGGGGTCTATTAAATCATCAACTTTTTTAAAGTACATTGTTATAGTAAATGATATTTGTGCATCGCCAGCTATTTCAAATGGAGTATTAGCGATTACTGTTGTCACATAATCCTCATCAGCATCATTTAAATAATGAACGGAAGCATTAATGGATACATTTAATTCTTCTGATAAACGTATTGTTTTTTCTGTTTCGTCACTAAAAATAACTTTACATTCTGTATTTAGAGTGACATCAGCTGGAATGATTCCATATGTATCAGGATCACTTCCTGAACTATTTAGATATGTAAATGTCGTGGTTACGGTTACAGATGTTGCTGCTTGAGCAATATTTTCATTAGTCGTTAACACATTAAATTCAGTAGTATTTTCAGTAATCTTATCTTTTACAGCGATAGCTGGCTTTAATTTAGTATCTGTAAAAATAGGCTCTCCATCTAAATAAATAACCATGACACCATTAGCATTCATTTCTAACTGTGTATTTTCTGCATTTTTAGTGTTATACCAAGCAATAGTAACGCCAACAATAGCAATTGTTACGGTAAGTAGCAATGAGGTAGTTAAGATTAATGCTAATAGACTTTTTCCTTTAAACATAATAGCTCCTAGACAACAAGAACATCGCTTCCGATTTCTATTGTTAATGTGAATTTTGCTCTCATGTAATCATATCCACTATATGTAAATCCAGTTATGTTTTCATAATCATTAGATGAGTATTTTGTGTAGTCTGAATCAGAAAGATATATAATTTTCAATACATATGAAATAGTTGTAGTTGAATTAAATACAATGTAACTTCTTTCACTATTTTCCATTGTATATGCAAAATTATTTTCATCTGGTTGATATTCTGTTTCGTTATATATTAATCTCCAAGTAAAAGATGGTATTACATTTTCATTACTGCTTGAGTTAACAATTGTTCCATTAGTTTTTTCAATAACGATAGAAAAAAATGAGATTTGTAAAGCGGAGTTGCTTTGTGTCGGAGTAAATGTTACTGTCATTTCTTTTGTAACATAATATGGAGCATCATCCCCATTATTTCTACCAGTTTGACCAGAATATGTATCATATTCAGGACTTGTTTCAGCAACAATTTCAGTGCTACCACTTGCGGCTGTAAAAACATATGTTTCGCTTGCTGTAACTCTTGTTTGAGAAGTATACCAAGCATATGTGGTTATAGCTACAACGAGAGTAATAGCCACCACTGCTAATTCAATAAGAAGTAATAATACTTTTTTATTTATTTTCACAAATAAATAATACCAAACGAGCCATAATAAAGCAAATATAATAAATAAAGCAAAATTTAAGTTTTTTAAAAAACATTAATCAATAAAATTTTATATGAGTAGTATGGGACATAAGAAGAGTAATGCAATAAATGACAAGTTTGCGATTTTTAATAGGCTAAAATATAAACAAAAAATTATTAAAAAAAAGGCATAACGTAAAAGCTATGCCATTTTTTTTCTTAAATAACTGAATTAATTATTATTCTTCAGAAATTGTTGAAACTGGACAATTTGAAGCACAAAGTCCACAAGAAATGCAAGCGCCTCCGTCAATAACGAAAGTTCCATCTCCTTCAGAAATTGCACCAACTG
>JAIKVY010000255.1 GCA_024685275.1 Clostridia bacterium | reverse complement strand
TGTTATTATCATCAAATAGGTTTTTATTTATTATAATATCATTTTGTAAGAAATTTGCTGTTGTTGATTCATTTTCTATATTACTATCAAAACTAAAATGTTGTTCTGAATCAACGTTATTATTTGATTTACCACTTAATTCCATTAAAATTGATTCATTTTTAGAATTTTCATATTTAATTAGTGTATCTTTAATTGATGAATAAATTAAACTGTGTAATAAATTTTTATTTGAAAAACGGACTTCTCTTTTGTTTGGTGAAACATTAATATCTATTTCATCAAATGGAACAATAATATCCAATATTATAATTGGAAATGTTCTTTTCATTAAACGTTCATTATATGCATTTTGAATAACAGGAGATATCGATAAATCATTGAATAATCTTCCATTAACTATAAATATTTGTTTTGTTTTATTTGATATAATTGCATTTGTACTAGGAATTGCTATGAACCCAGTTAATTTATAATCATTAAGTTCTTTAGCTATAGGAAGTAAATTATCAAAGATTTTATTTCCCATTATTGTTTTCACTGCTTCATTAAATCCATATCCTAATGATAAATATATCTGTTTTCCATCTACATTATATTCAAAAGAAATATCTGGATTTGATATAATTAATTCAGATACGAGTTTTGTAATATTTGCTTCTTCACCTTTTTCATTTTTTAAAAAACGCCATCTAGCTTGTGTATTATAAAATAAATTAGTTACAGTTATTGATGTTCCGACTTCTCTATTAGATATAGTTCTATTTAAAATTTTGCCACCTTTCCCTATAACTATATTTGCATTTTCATCATTTATCGTTTTAGTTTTAATTTCTATTTCCGATACGGCTAATATCGATGCTAAAGCTTCTCCTCTAAATCCTAATGTCGCTATTGTTGATAAATCATTAAAATCTAATAATTTACTTGTAGCGTGAGATTCAAGCGATAATAATAAATCATCTTCAGCTATTCCAGATCCATTATCATGAACTGAAATCAATTTTTTACCACCATTTTCAATAATTATTTTAATTTTTGATGCACCAGCATCAATACTATTTTCAACTAATTCTTTAACGATACTAGCAGGATTTTCAATTACTTCACCTGCTGCTAATCTATTATATACGCTTTCATCTAATTTATTAATTTTACCCATTATAAACTAATCCTTATCAATTAAATCTTTAATTTCAAATAAAATTGTTAATGCTTGCATTGGTGTACAATTATTTATATTTAGTTTTTTAAATATATTCTTAATTTTTGTATAATTTTCAGGTTCAGGAAATAATGATAACTGATCATATGCAATAGATGTATTATTATTTTGTGTATTATTAAGTAAACTTTGACTATTTTGTTGTAAGATATTTTCCATTATACCTTTAGCTCTTTGTATTACATCTTTTTTAATACCTGCAAGTGCAGCAACATCAATACCAAAACTTTTATTTAATCCACCTGGCATAATCTTATATAAAAACACTATACTATCTTTTTCTTCTTTAATTAAAACATGTAAATTAGTAATTCCCTTTAATTTATTTTCTAATTCACATAGTTCATGATAATGTGTTGCAAATAATGTTTTTGCTTTTATATTATTAACGATATATTCAACAATTGACCATGCTATACTTAATCCATCAATATTTGAAGTTCCACGTCCAACTTCATCTAAAATAAGAAGACTTTTATTTGTAGCATTATTAATAATATTTGCCATTTCGAGCATTTCTACCATAAATGTACTTTGTCCTCTTAATAAATTATCACTAGCGCCAACTCTTGTAAAAATCCTATCTACTATACAAATATTAGCAGATTCTGCTGGTACAAAACATCCAATATGAGCAAGTAATACAATAATTGCATTTTGTCTAATATATGTACTTTTTCCTCCCATATTAGGCCCAGTAATAAGAGTTAATAAATTTTCTGTATTAAGTAATGTATCATTTGGTACAAAATCATTAGATATTTGTTCTACAACAGGATGTCTTCCGTTAATAATTTCAATGGTATTTTTAGTATTAAATTTAGGCTTACAGTAATTATTCATTTTAGCGATTTCACTAAAAGATGCTATAGTATCTATAATACTAATAACTTCAGCATTTATTTTAATGCTATTTATATTTTCTAATAAATATGCTTTAAATTTTGTATATATATCATTTTCTAAGGATATAATACGTTCATTAGCTCCTAATATTTCTTTTTCAAGAGAACTAAGTTCTTTGTTAATAAATCTTTCACTATTAACAGTACTTTGTTTTCTTTCATATCCCTCTGGAATAACAAAATCTGGTGTTAATTTTGCTTTAGTTATTTCGATATAATAACCAAATACTTTATTATACCCAACTTTAAGAGATTGAATATTTGTTAAATCTCTTTGTTGTTGAATAAAGTTTTCTAATACCTCATTTGTATTATTTTGTAATTTTCTTAGTGAATCTAATTCATCATTGAAATTATCATTAATATAACCACCTTCATTTAATGTCGTTGCAGGGTTATCTAAAATAGTTTTATCAATTGCATTATAAATTGATGAAACATCTATGTATTTGTTAGTTAAATCTTTAAATAATTTTGATTTAAATTTGGAGAGATCTTTAATTATTAATGGTAAATTCTTTAATGAATTTTTCAAAACAATACAATCTCGAGGTGTAATTGTATTATATGATATCTTTGATACTAATCTTTCTAAATCTTTAACTTCTTCCAAATTTGACTGAATCTGAGATAAAGTATCATATTTATTTATAAGTTCATTTACGGCATCTAACCTCTCATTTATTTCTGAAATATCTTGTAATGGATGTAGTAACCATGTTCTTAAATTTCTAGCTCCGATAGGTGTTCTTGTTTTATCAATAACCCATAATATACTACCTTTTCTATTACCATCTAATAATACTTCTGTTAATTCTAAATTTTTTCTTGTTGTATAATCAATATACATTTCTTGTTTATTTTTAATTAATTTAGGAATATTTATATGGGAAAGGTCTTTCTTTTGTGTTTCTTTTAAATAATTAAGAATTCCGCCTATAGAACATATAGATAATTTTGAATATGAATCATTTAAACCTAAAGCATCCAAAGAATATACATTGTAATGATTTAAGATGGTTTTTACAGCGCTATCATACTCAAATGCATAATCATAATATGAAGTAAATTTTACAATTCTTCCAATTATTACAGAATTTAATTTTTTTGATGCTATATATAAATCATCAGTTGTAATTATTTCAGTTGGTAATACACATAATAAAAAGTCTTCCAAATCTGATAAAGTACCATCTTTTATTTCTTTTATCTCAAAATATCCAGTAGTTATATCAAGTAAAGATATTGAAAAACTATGAAATGTTTTATCTGATTTAATTGCAGCTAAATAATGATATGTCTTTTCATCTAGTAACTCATCTAACGTATTTGTTCCTGGTGTAATAACTCTAGAAACTTCTC
Source organism: Clostridia bacterium (assembly GCA_024685275.1). Classification (GTDB taxonomy): domain Bacteria; phylum Bacillota; class Clostridia; order Christensenellales; family DTU072; genus CAG-1782. The sequence goes on along the minus strand of JAIKVY010000255.1, from coordinate 239 downwards.
TTTTCATCATCCCCTTTGGATTATTTGGATCTGATACTTGTTCACATATAACTGCTTTTTCACCAGCAGCTAATAATCTACCTAAATAGTTTTTTAAAGCATGATATGGAATTCCGCACATTGGTGCACGTTCATCAATACCACAATTTCTTCCAGTTAATGTTATATCTAATAATTTACTTGCTTTTAAAGCGTCATCAAAGAACATTTCATAAAAATCACCAAGTCGATATAAAACA
>JAIKVY010000127.1 GCA_024685275.1 Clostridia bacterium | reverse complement strand
TTTTACGAATATCAGACTATAAAAACAAGACCAATAGGAGATATTCAAAGATTTGATATGGGGATTGCTTTAGCACATTTTGATATGGCAAGAAGTGAATGTAACATTGAAGGAAACTATTCTTTTGAAAATCCAAGTATAGAAAACAATAACGATTTACAATATGTCATTACATTTAATTTAAAATAGAAAAATTCATTTGATTTTATACGTATAAAAAGGGGATTAACAAATTTGCTAATCCCCTAAATTAATTTAAGTGTAAATAATACGATTAGAGTAGAAGTGTTTTATCTTCTCCCATGCCCATCATTCCTGTTAAATCATATTTCTTTCCATCTTCATCACGTAAGTAACCTTCTAATTCGCCCCATACAACGTAGTAGTCAATATTAACAACTACAGCGTGCATAATCATTGGGTTCATTCCATATACTTTAAATTTAAGATTTACCATATCATGTTCATCTTTAATTGTCCATTCTGAATAGTTTGTAAAGTCGCAAGATTCAACTGAACGTGTAAATTTAACTGGTGGTAGAATAGATGTTTTTCCATCAAAGAAAATAAGGTTTTCATTATATGCTTCTTCATCAGTACTTTGATTATGAGTTAAATTGAAAGCAATAAATTTCTTTTCACCATCAACTTCGCATTTACCCATTGTTGTAACCCAGTCATAGTGAGCTTTTCTTGGATAATATCCTCTATGATCGTCAATAATAGCTGTTGTTTCATCATCGCTTAGCATTTCTTCGCCATTAATAACTAATTTACCTTCAGCTTTAAAGAAATCTTTTTGGCTATATAATGTACGGTTATCACTGTATGGGAATGGAATTGAAACAATACATGGTTTACTAATACGTGTTAATTTGAAATCATATTCAATTTCAGCTTCACCAATGCTTTCTTTTATAACATTTAAATCTGAGCAAACTTTATCACCAGGTGTCGTAATTTGGCATTTCCCAGTGTGTTTACCAGAGAGTTCAGCTTTTCCATCTTGGAAATTGTTTACATATTTAACAAATCCAAATTCAGATCTAGCTTCAGCAATAGCACCATTCAATAAGTTTGGAGCAATCTTTGTGTCTTTTGATTTAATTTGTGTATCCCAGCAATAAACTTTCTTAGTACGTTTATCATAGAACATATTGAGTTGTTTACCAAAGATACCCATATCACATACAACAGCGAGAAGAACACCATTTTTTAAATGAACTTCTGTTGCTTCCCAAAGAGTAAGTTTGAATTTGTTTAAGAAATCAGGAGCTTTTGTTGGACGTTTAGCCTTTAAAAGATCCATTGTTTCAAACTCATTTTCAAATGTACCAAACACAACTTTTCCATTTTCATCAACTAAATCTTTTGGTGCAGGTACAGCACGGCGTTTTTCGTTAATATACTTACTATATTCTCCCATATTTATCCTCCTAATTTATTTGGTTAATTATTTAACGCTTGTTAATTAATTATATAATATCAACTCAATTTTAACAATATCGAAAATTACAAAAGCATATAAAAAAGCTACACAACAAATGTCATGTAGCTCTTTAAAATATAAATTCAAAGAATATTTTAATTTAATTCTTTTGTCTCTTTAACTTTATCAAATAAATCTGTTACTTCGGTATCTGGAGCTTTTGTAAAGATTGAAACTAAAATACCAGCAACTAAACTAGCAATAAAGCCAGGGATGATTTCATATAAGTTTGTATTAAATATTACGCTTGTTTGTCCGTAGTATTCGAAGTTGAATAAGATCATCCATAAGATATCAACAACAAATCCAACAATAATACTTGCAACAGCACCCTTGAAGTTTAATCTTCTCCAGTAAAGTGAAAGAATTACAACTGGACCAAAGGCTGCGCCAAAAGCTGCCCATGCTGCTGATACAAGACTCATAATAGTACTAAATGCTGGAACGATTGGTTTATCTCCAGAACCAAGCATTGCGATACCAAAAGCGAGTAGGGAAATGACTACAATAACAATTCTACCAACCCACATTATTTTTTTGTCACTAGCTTTTTTATCAATTACAGTCTTATATACATCTGATGAGAAAGCACTAGAAGCAGCAAGTAATTGTGAATCAGCAGTACTCATGCTTGCAGCAACGATAGCTGAAATAATAACACCGCCTAAGAAGATAGGGAATACTTTTCTAGCCATAGCTACAAAAACAGTATTACTAGCCCCTGTAACTGAATCTCCTAAATATTGTCTTCCAACGATACCAACAACTGTTGCGAAAACTAAAATTAAAGCAGTCCAACCAATACCAATTAATCTAGATTTTTTCATTTCTGGTTCTGATTTAATTGAAATATATCTAACGATAATATGTGGCATACCAAAATATCCTAATCCCCAACCAAGACCAGTTAAAATTGTAGATATACTTATCCAATCAAACTTACCAGTTGCAAGGAAATTATAGAAATTACCTGGAATTGTTCCTGCTGCAACAGCACCATTTGCATTGAGTAAAGATACTGCAATGATAGGTGTAATTAATAGAGCAGCGAGCATTAATAAACCTTGGAAAAAGTCTGTCCAGCATACTGCTTTAAAGCCGCCCAAAAATACGTAGATTATAATAATAACAGTAGCAATTGACATACCTATTCTTGGATCAAGTCCAAATAATGTATTTAATAGAGTTCCACATGCACTAATACTAGATGCTCCATATACGCAATATACTATAACAAAAATAACAGCGCATATTACTTGGAGAAGCGGACTTTTACTTAAAAATCTATTTGTGAAAAATTGTGGAATAGTGATTGAGTCATTAGCCATAATAGAATATCTTCTTAATTTAGGAGCGACAAAACACCATGCTAAAATTGTTCCAATTAATAACCCAATAGAAATCCATACTTGGCTATATCCTGCAATATAAATAGCTCCAGGTAATCCCATTAAAACCCACGCACTCATATCGGATGCACCGGCACTTAAAGCTGCAACGAAACCACCCATTTTTCTGCCACCTAGGAAGAATGTTTTTTCTCCAATATTATTCTTATCTTTAATAAAGAAAAAGATTCCAATTCCTAAAACAATAACAAAATACAAAACGAATGCAATGATCTCTCCAGTTGTAGTTGAAGAAGTATTTGCTGCAATAAAATTACTTAAATTTTTCATTTTTATTTTCCCACTTTTTAATAACTTATGAAAATATTTTATCAAAAAGTATTTATTCATACAAGAATGATAATAAAAAAAATCCAAATATATGAAAAATATAAATATATTATTTATAATATATTAATTTTAATGTCTTAATTTTTAACGTATTTTTAAAAGCAAAATAAAAAATCGCAATTTTTATATTTTTTAATTTTTCCTAACT
>JAIKVY010000075.1 GCA_024685275.1 Clostridia bacterium | reverse complement strand
AATCGAAAGAAAAAATATATCAAATGTTGAATTGTTAAAAGATATATTAAAATATGTATTAGATTCAATAGGGAATAATGTATCTTCAAAAAAAATATCAGATACTTTGACATCTAACGGTAAAAAAACTAGTCATGTTACAGTAGGTAATTATTTAGATGCTTTAGAAGAAGCGTATATATTATATAAAGCTGAAAGATATGATATTCGAGGTAAGCAAAGGCTAAAATCTTTAGAAAAGTATTATGTTGTAGATTTAGGATTTAGAGCTTTTGCATTAGGTGATAGACAATATAATATTGGATTTGTATTAGAAAATATTGTTTATTTAGAATTAATAAGAAGAGGATATAAAGTTAACATTGGGAAATTAGATAGTTTAGAAGTAGATTTTATTGCCTATAATGATTATGAAAAAATATATTATCAGGTATCAGCTTCTGTTTTAGATCCTAATACATTTGAAAGAGAAATCACTCCTCTAAAAAAGATAAATGATAATTATAAAAAGGTCATATTAACTTTAGATGAACTTCCTATGAATTATGATGGAATATATCAAGTTAATATTATTGATTGGCTATTAGAAAATTGATGATGGTTCGAATCCCTCTTATTCCACAATGCTTAAGATTATACAGGTATCTCATATGAGATGCCTTTTATTTTTTGTGAAAACAATTTTCTTTACAGGGTAGTCGTTTAGAAAAAGCCGGTTTTACGGTATATAAATTAAAAAAATGATAAAAACACTACCCTTAAACGCGGTTTAATGATATAATTATGCCATAGGAGGATAGAACTATGAAGGAAAAAATATATCCTAGAGAAAAATATTTATCCAAAATAAGACCTTTTTATAATAGTGATATTGTTAAGGTTATCACTGGAATAAGAAGATGTGGAAAGTCATCAATATTAAAATCAATTATTGAAGAATTAGAAAAAAGAAGTCTTGGAGATAGGATTATTTATTTACCACTAGATAAAAGAGGCTTTAAAGATATAAAGACACCTGATGTTCTAGAAAAAAGAATTGAAGAACAGATAAAGGATTCTGATAGTTATTATCTTATAATAGATGAAGTTCAAAATGTTAAAGGTTTTGAAAGTGTAGTTTTGCAATATGAAGAAGAAGGTTATTCTATTTTTCTTACAGGATCTAATTCTTATTTGTTAAGTGATGAAATATCAACCAAACTTACTGGTAGATATATTACGTTTGAAACGTATCCGTTAGATTTTAAAGAATACTTAGAAATGAAAAAATTTTTCAACAAACCTATTAATGAAGATTTGTATGTAGAATTTGATTCATACATAGTTGAGGGCGGATTTCCAAAAACTATAGAATTTGATGATATTGAATCAAAACAATTTTATACAAGAGAAATAATTAAAGAAATATTTGATAAAGATGTTAAGACAAGAAATAGAATATCAAATAAAGCACTTTTTGAACGCATTCAATCTTATATTATTAATAATTATTGCTCATCATTTTCACTTAAAAAATTATGCGATTCGTTAATTGCTTCAGGAGTCAACACAAAATCAACTACAGTGAAAAATTATATAGAGCTTTTGAAAAAAGCTAAAATTGTATATGAATGCAATAGATATGATTTGAAAAGCAAACAATCTTTAATGCGAGAACAAAAATATTATCTGGCAGACTTGTCATTATATTTTTCGACAAATGTTAATAATGAAAAAAACTATGGACCTTCACTAGAAAACATTGTTTATCTATATTTAGTTAGTAACGGATATCAAGTTAGTGTTGGAAAAATCGGAAAGCTCGAATGTGACTTTATTATAAGAAAATCTAGTGGAGATTATGCTTATATTCAAGTAACGTATACCATGACAGGTAATGAAAAAGTGAAAGAAAGAGAATACAGACCTTTTAGAGATATCAGGAATGGATACCCACGCTATATAATTTCTCTTGATAGATTTAGGGATCAACAAGAAGGTGTTCACCATATTAATGCAATTGATTTAATAACAGGTAAAGAAATAATTTAACTATGATAAACTATTATTAATGATGTATTTAAAGAAAGATTTGATTTTGGTTCGAATCCCTCTTGCTCCGCCATATCGAAACAACAGGATTGATACAAAAAATATCAGTCCTTTTTTTCATTTTTAAGGGCTATTTTGTCAATAACGAAATAACTAGATTCGTAAATAAATATTTGCAAATTATAGCCAGATGCTATTGGACAGTTTGATGATAAATTTAAAAAGTGTCTAATAGCGATAGTCAAAATTATTGTTTTTTTAAAAGTGTATAGTATAATACAAGCAAATAAAAATGGAAAAACTTATTTAATCCAAGTCGCATATAGTGTTGTTGATGAAAAAGCATATGATAGAGAGTTTGGTGCATTTGCTGATTTGGATAATAGTAATCAGAAAATATTAATAACAAATGATGCTGTAGATTATTCATCATCAACCGTAAGGCATATAAAATTAGAAGATTTCCTAATGATGAAGGAACTATAAATGGATAATGGTAGGTAATCAAATTATGGAATTACTTTACAACTATATTTTTAAAAGAAAGTCATTTCATTTATTTAGAAATAATAAAACAAAAGAATACTATAAAGATTTTTTTCATATAGAAAATAATGAATTAGATAACATTTACAAATATTTTAACCAAATAAAACCACTCATTTCTAATATCAAGGTTAAAATAAGAATAGTTAAAGAAGAGGAGACTAATTGTAAGCGCGGAGCTGAATATTGTATTTTGTTTTATAGTGAACAAAAACAAAACTTTTTACAAAATATTGGATATATTGGTGAACAGTTAGATTTATATCTTGTTAGTCAAAATATAGGAACATTATGGTTTGGTATTGGGAAAACAGATGAACCAACATATGAAGACTTATCTTTTGTAACTATGATGGCAATATGTAAAGTTCCAAATGACTCCTTTAGGAAAGATATGTATAAGTCTAAGAGAAAAAGCATTGAAGAAATATATGAAGGCAAAAATTATCTTGATATTATTAATATAGCTAGATTTTCCCCTTCAAGTTGTAATACTCAACCCTGGTTAATCAAGGATATTGATAATAAAACGTTAGCAATATACCGATATAGAAAAAGAGGTAAAAGAGGCATTATGCCAAATGATAGAGTTATATATCAAAACTTGATTGACATTGGCATATTTATATATATTTTAGAACTTATATTAAATGAAAATGATAATAGTTATAATCTAAAAATATACGATGATGATACCTCAAATAAAAATAAATACACACATGTAGCCACCTTCGAATTGAAATGAAACTTTTAGAAGTATGTTTGCAGGTAGGCAACCTGTAGAATTAAGTCATCCTTAAAGGGTGGCTTTTCTTTTGTTTTATAGGGGTACGAAGGGGGACGAAATTGTATCAAATGTTATGTTTCTAGACATATTGAAACAACAGGATTGAAACAAAAAATATCAGTCCTTTTTTCATTTTTTCTTCAAAAAATTTAAAAAAACATTGACAAGCGAACTTGGCAAGAATAAAATATAGATGACAAGTGAACTTGGCATAATAAATTTAAAAGTAAAAAGGATGGTATTTAAGATGAATAAAGAAGAAATATTAGCACAAGCACAACATCAAGGTAAAGGAAAGGATGTTGCTGATTTAGATGCTCAAAGAAAGGGTGCATATCTAGCTTACTTTGTAGGACTATTTATAATTATTATATGGGATATAGTAGAGGGATTAAGATTCCACTATATTAATTATGGTGGAAATATGGCATTATTTGCTATGGCATTTACAGCATTTTTAGTTAAATTTGTTTTATTAAGAAAGAAACATGAGATTATTCCTATGACAATATATGGAGTTTGTACAATTGTATTTCTTGTTTTATGGATTTTACAATTAACAGGAGTTATGCCTAGATGAATGAAGAATTAAAATTATTTAATAGAGTAGCTGAATATAGAAAACAAAAAGGAATGTCACAAGCAGAACTTGCAAAACTAGTAGGTGTATCAAGAAATACAATAAGCTCAATTGAAACAGGACAATATGAGCCTTCTGCTAAGTTAGCATATTTATTATCAATAGCTTTGGATCTAAAGTTTGAAGATTTATTTTATTTTAATTAATTATATGAAATGTCGTGTTTCTAGGCAGGTTGAAATTTAAGTCTTGATACAATTGTATCAAGGCTTTTTATTTAGTTTACTCTCTAGATATTCTGTTAATTCTTCAATGTATTTATATTTTGAAATTCCTAATTTCATTGAAGAATTTTTAAGTGTTGTTTCAGCTACAAACTTATCCGCATCCTTACAAAGAAGAAGACCAATAGTTGCCTCATCTATATCAGTTTTTTCTAACTCATCTATGGCATTTACATAAAATATTAATTGCCCTAAATGTTCAGGCTTAAATTTGCCTATTTTAACCTCAATTACTACATAACAGTGTATTTTTGTATGATACATAAGTAAATCAATAAAGAATTCTTCATTTGTTGGCGTAACCAGTTTATATTCTTTCCCAACTAAAGAAAATCCGGGGCCTAATTCATTTAAAAATTTAACGATATTATCTATCAGTTGGTCCTTTAAATCCTTTTCAGTTTTAATAGTATTTTTATCTAAGAAATTAAAAACATAAGTATCCTTAAATAATTCATTAGATAAATTATCTGATTTAACAATAGAAGTGGTATCAGGTTCTATTAATGATCTTTCATATGCTTTCAAAGCTATTTGGTTTAATACCATAGATCTAGACCAACCATTTTTATGTGTAGCATTAATATAGAATAACATTTCTTCATGAGATTTAGATTTGCTTGTTATTTCTATTAATGTTCTCCATGGGATTTGGCCACCAAGTTGGTGGCTAATTTCACCAATTGTATATTCACAAGCTATTTGTGACATATATTTTAGGTTTTGGATAGAGTAGCCTTTTCCATATTCTTTTAAATCATTGGCTAAATTTTGAATATATTTAGAGCCCCATGTTTTTCTTTTATTAATGATTGTACCTATTTCATAATAGGTTAATATCATTTGGCTATTAACATAAACCATTGCTTTATTTTGGTTTT
>JAIKVY010000031.1 GCA_024685275.1 Clostridia bacterium | reverse complement strand
TTATATAACCTTACAAATGGGTTTGTAGATAATTGTATCTTTGCTGGGCCTGAAGATGGAGAATCTGCTTTAAAAGAAGCTAAGGATATAGAAGTTGTTAATACAAAGTTTTATTTAAGATATCCGTTATGGCACGTAGATAGATTTAAATTAGATAATATAGAAATGTTTGATACCACTAGAGCAGCGTTATGGTACGATACTGATGGCATAATAGAAAACTCTAATCTAGGTGGAATAAAAGCTTTAAGAGAGTGCAAGAATATTACAATAAAGAATACATCAATTAATTCAGCAGAATTTGGATGGAAGTGTAATAATATCAAAATGTATGATTCGAGCATTACATCAGAATATTTGTTCTTTAATACTAACGATATAGAAATAGATAATATCAAAATGAAAGGTAAATATTCTTTCCAATATGTTAATAACCTAGAGATTAATAATTCCAATTTTGATACAAAAGATGCATTTTGGCATAGTAAGAATGTAACGGTAAAAAACTCAACAATTAAGGGTGAATACCTTGCTTGGTTTGCAGAAGATATTACATTTATTAATTGTAAAATTATAGGCACGCAACCTCTATGTTATTGTAAGAATCTAAAACTAATTAATTGTACAATGGAAGATTGTGATTTATCTTTCGAATATTCAGAAGTTGATGCAGATATCGTAGGATCAATAACATCCGTAAAAAATCCAAAATCTGGAACAATTATAGCAGATGATTATGGTGAAATAATTCTAGAAAATTCCATTATGGATTGCAAAGCTTCGATAAAGAAAAGATAAATAAAATATCATATAATTGTATCTGTTGATACAAATATAAAGTTAAAACAATAAAAATTCGTAAAGCCAAATTATAAAATTTATTCTTCGAAATGTTCAAAATTATGACTTATAATCAGCGAAAATTTGAGTTGTATTTTCAAAACAAAAATCAAAGAAATCTTTAAATTATTTTTGCTCACTTTTTATATTTACATATTGCTTAATTTTTGATAAAATTTATTTTATAAAAATAACACATAAGGAATTGTGGAGGAAAATATGGGTAAAATTAATTTAACTACTGTTCAATTCAAAGGAACACCAGAACAAGAAAAACAATTACGTGAAATGTTGAGTTCTTTAAAGGGTCAACAAGGGGCTACAATGCCTGCACTTCAACAAGCGCAAGAAATCTACGGATATTTACCAGTTGAAGTTCAGAAAATTGTATCAGAAGAGTTAAATGTTCCACTCGAAGAAATCTTTGGAGTAGCTACATTCTATTCTTGGTTCTCTCTTAACCCTGTTGGGAAACATCCAGTTTCTGTTTGCTTAGGAACAGCTTGCTATGTTAAAGGTAGTGGAGATGTTTTTGAAAAATGTAAAGAAGTATTGGGATTGCCAGATGGCGGAACAACACCAGATGGAGTATTTTCACTTGCTGCAACACGTTGTATTGGATGCTGTGGTTTAGCACCAGTTATGACTGTTGGCGATGATACATACGGAAAATTAACACCAAAGGAAATACCTGCAATTATCGCAAAATATAAGGACTAGTATATGAACATTCGTGATATATCACAAACACTAAAGGGAAAAGTTCTCTGCTGTGAAGAAAATTTAGATACTGAAGTTTGTACTTGTTGTGCTTCGGATATGATGAGTGATGTTTTAGCTTTTTATTTAGCTTCTAATGGAGTTTTAATAACTGGCTTAGTTAATCCTCAAATTGTTCGTACTGCAATTATGGTAGATGCTGTTTGTATTGTCATAGCTAGAGATAAGAAAATTGATGACGAGATAATTAAACTAGCAACTGATAACGGTATCGTTGTTATTTTATCTCCTTATACTATGTTTGAAACCTGTGGACTTTTATACGAAGCAGGATTGAGGAAGAGTCATAATGGCTGATGAAAGCATACATTTAGTTTTCAATGTTGATGGCTCAAATTTTGCATCAGCAGGAAGTGCCTCAGAAGAAGTAAAATCAAAATTAAAAATGATAGGTATTTCTTCTCAAGACATTAGAAGAGTTGCGATAGCAATGTACGAAGGCGAAATTAATATGGTTATCCATGCAGGTACTGGTGGAGAAGCCATAGTGGACATTTACCTTGACAGAATAGAAATTGTATTAGCTGACCACGGAAAAGGTATTGATAATATTGAAAAAGCAATGCAACCAGGATATTCAACTGCCCCTGATGATATTAGAGCATTAGGTTTTGGAGCTGGAATGGGATTACCAAACATGAAAAAATATACTGATGAATTCAGAATTGAAAGTACAGTTGGTGTCGGCACTACAGTTTATATGACAATTAGATTTAGTTAGGTTTTATTTTTGATAAAAGGAAGGAATGGATAACAATTTAAAACTTGTTTTAGGCGAGAAAGCATTACATACAGTTATGTTAGACCCAGAAAAATGTATGGGCTGTATAACATGTATGCGTAGATGCCCGACCGAAGCTATTAGAGTTAGGGATGGTAAAGCTTCTGTTGCCTATGAAAAATGCATTGGTTGTGGGGAATGTGTTAGATTATGTCCACATCATGCAAAATTACCTTCTCATGATCCATGGGATTGTATAAATGATTTCAAGTATAAAATTGTATTACCACCTCCTTCATTATATGGTCAATTTAATAACCTAGAGGACATTAATTACGTTTTAAATGGCTTACTTAAGTTAGGTTTTGATGAAGTGTATGAAGTAGGCAAGGGAGCAGAATATGTCTCTGAAGCGACTAACATAGTTATGAACAGGGATGTAATTCCAAAGCCTGTAATTTCTACAGCATGCCCAGCAGTTGTTGAACTCATTATGATGAGTTATCACAACTTGCAAAAACATTTACTTAATTTACTTGCACCAGTTGATGTTGCTGCCAAGATTGCAAAACAAAATGCAATAAAGAGAGGAATACCAGAAGAAGATATTGGAGTATATTTTATTTCACCATGTCCAGCCAAGGTATTTGCTTTAAAGATGGGAATAGGCGTTGAGAAACCATACGTTGATAGAGTCATATCAACAGCAGATGCATATAAGCATTTACTTCCTGTTATGAAAAATCTCGAAGAAATTAAACCTATGTGTGCTATGTCTTCATATGGATTAGGATGGGGAATTAGTAGAGGTGAAGCAAATGCAACATTTAGAGATAAGACAATTGCAGCTGATGGAATTGAAAATTGCAAGAAAATATTAGATGTTTTAGAAGATGGTGGCTTAGAAGATATTGACTTTATTGAATTAAATGCTTGTACAGGTGGATGTGTTGGCGGTGTTATGAACGTTGAAAATCCATTTGTTACACGTAGTAGAGTAGCTAATTTAATGAAAAAGTTACCAAGAAATTTAAATGGACTTGCAGCCCTAAATCAACCTACAGATTATTATATGTGGGAGCAGAATCCATCAATAAAGGATGTGTTTAAACTAGATAGTAATAGAGTAGTGGCAATGCAAAAAATGATGGAAATAGAAAATATTTTAGAGGGTTTACCTAAAGTAGATTGTGGGTTATGCGGAGCTCCAAGCTGCAAAGCTTTTGCAGAAGATATAGTAAACGGAATCATTCCAAAAGACTCAAAATGTCCTAGGATGATGGCTATGAAGAGGAAAAAATGAAAGTAGCTGATGTTATAAAGGCATTAGATGCTGAGGAAATTTATATTGCTGACGATGATAGAGAAATAACTGGCGGATATGCTGGAGATTTTCTATCACATGTTATGGGGAAAGCACCATCTGATTGTGCTTGGTTCACAATCATGAACAACGTTAATGTTTGTGCGGTGGCAACACTAGCAGATATTGCAATAATTGTTCTTTGTGAAGGTGTTAAACCTGATGATAATTTGATGGCTAAGGTTAAAATACAAGGTTTTAATGTTATTAGCACGAAATTGGACATTTACAACGCGGTTGTTGCGTTTGATAGGGCACTAAAATAATGGGACTCTATCGCTATGATTTGCATATTCATTCAGCCCTTTCACCTTGTGCTGAAAAAGATATGACACCAGTTACTATTGTGGGACTGGCTAAGGCAAACGGATTGGACTTTGTTGCAATATCAGATCATAACGCAATAAAAAACGTAGAGGTAGCTTTAAAAGCGGGCGAGTTTTACGGTATAAATGTTGTTCCAGCAATGGAATTACAAACTAGGGAAGATATACATATATTATGTTTATTTAGAAACTATGAAGATTTAAAAGCCTTTTATGATTCTATTCCGTTTTCTCAAAGAAAAAATAGACCAGAAATCTTTGGAGAACAACAGATAATAGATGAAGATGATAATATAATAGGATATGAAGAAACTATGCTTCTAGATAGCGCAGATATATCTTCAACAAAAGTGCCTGAACTTGCTAAAAAGTTTAATGGAGTAGCAATACCTGCTCATATAGATAGAGAAGCTAATAGTATGCTTATGATTCTAGGAGCGATACATGAAGGTTTTACTACAGTTGAATTTAGCACAAAAGCTACTGAGGAAGATATGAAAGAATATAGAGAAAAATACAGAATTATTGTAGATAGCGACTCACATGTCCTTAATACAATATCTTTCAGGAGTGCTATTGAATTAGAAGAGGGCACAGTTGATTGTTTAATAGATACACTTTCGAAGGAGAAAGAATAAATGAGGGAATTGGCACTTAATATTTTAGACATTACTGAAAATTCTGTAAAAGCAGGTGCAAAGCTTGTTGAAATTAGCATAATTGCAGAAGGCAATTTGCTAACGATTTCGATAAAGGATGATGGCTGTGGAATGGATGATGAATTCTTAAAAAAAGTAACAGATCCATTTACAACTACAAGAACTACTAGAAAAGTAGGGATGGGAGTACCACTATTTAAAATGGCAGCTGAAATGGCTGGAGGAACATTTTCAATAGAATCTACCAAAAATGTAGGAACAAAGGTTATAGCCACATTCCAAATCGATAATATAGACCGTGAGCCTTTAGGAAACATGGCAGACACTATGGTAACTTTACTAAGTGATGATTATGCTACTGAATACTTATTAACGGTCAGTGTTGATGGAAATCAATTTTCTCTAGATACGAGAGAACTGAAAGAACAGCTTGGAGGAATCTCCATTACTGAACCACAAGTGCTTTCGTTTGTTAGGGAAATGATTAATGAAAATATAAAGGAAATAGGAGGAACAAAGTTATGAAAAGTATCGCTGATATCATGAAAATCAGAGATCAGATGCAATCTGAGATTATCATGCGTGATAATAACGAAGATGATCAAGAGATTCGTATCGTTGTTGGAATGGCAACTTGTGGAATTTCTGCAGGAGCAAGACCAGTTTACAACACTTTAATTGATGAAGTTGCAAAACGTAATCTTAAAGGTGTTAAGGTAACAAGAAGTGGATGTTTAGGCATGTGCAAACTTGAACCAATTGTAGAGGTATTCGTTCCGGGTCAGGAAAAAACAACTTACATTCACGTTGATCCAGACAAGGCAAAACAAATTGTTCAAGATCACATTGTAAATGGTAATGTATGTAAGGATTACTTAATTACAGGCGAATAATTAGGAGGTAAGCTATGTTTAGAAATACAGTTTTAATCTGTGGTGGTACTGGTTGTACATCTAACAATTCACCAGCAGTCAGCGCAGAATTTGAAAAGCAAATTAAAGAACATGGATTAGGAAACGATGTAGCTATCATTAAAACAGGATGTTTTGGCCTTTGTGCTAACGGTCCAGTTTGTGTAGTTTACCCAGAAGGCGCTTTCTATTCATTTGTTAAGGTTGAAGATGTAAAAGAAATTGTTGAAGAACACTTAATCAAAGGTCGTTTAGTTCAACGTCTTTTATATAAAGAAAAGAGTGAAACAACTGCTGAAACAGTTCGTGCTTTATCAGACACTAACTTCTATAAGCAACAAACACGTATTGCTCTTCGTCTTTGCGGTGTTATTAACCCAGAAAATATTGACGAATATATCGCATACGATGGTTATCAAGCTTTAATTAAAGTTTTAACAACAATGAAACCACAAGAAGTTATCGATGTAGTTAAAAACAGCGGACTTAGAGGTAGAGGTGGTGCAGGTTTCCCAACAGGATTAAAGTGGCAATTCTGCGCTAATGCAGTAGGCGATGTAAAATATATTGCATGTAACGCTGACGAAGGTGACCCAGGTGCATTCATGGATAGATCAGTTCTTGAAGGTGACCCACACTCAGTTATCGAAGCTATGACAATCGGCGCATATGCTATTGGAGCTCATCAAGGATATATCTATGTAAGAGCTGAATATCCAATTGCAGTACAAAGATTAAAGATTGCTTTAGCACAAGCTAGAGAATATGGATTAATTGGAAAGAATATTTTAGATTCTGGATTTGATTTTGATCTTGATATTCGTTTAGGTTCTGGTGCATTCGTTTGTGGTGAGGAAACAGCTTTAATGACTTCTATTGAAGGTAAGAGAGGCGAACCAAGACCAAGACCACCATTCCCAGCAAATAAAGGTTTATTTGGAAAACCAACAGTTTTAAATAACGTTGAAACATATGCAAATATTTGCCAAATTATTCTTAAGGGTGCAGATTGGTTTGCTGCTATGGGAACTGAAAAATCTAAAGGTACAAAGGTATTCGCTTTAGGTGGAAAAATTACTAATACAGGTTTAGTAGAAATTCCAATGGGAACGCCATTAAGAAAGATTATTTATGATATTGGTGGTGGATGTCCAAATGGTAAGAAATTAAAAGCAGTTCAAACAGGTGGACCATCAGGTGGATGTATTCCAGCATCTTTAATTGATACACCAGTTGATTATGAATCACTCGCTGCTATCGGATCAATCGTTGGTTCAGGTGGTATGATTGTTATGGACGAAGATAACTGTATGGTTGATATTGCTAAATTCTTCCTTGAGTTTACAGTTGATGAATCATGTGGAAAATGTACTCCATGTAGAATTGGTACAAAACGTTTACTTGAATATTTAAATAAGATAACAAGTGGAAAAGCTACACTTCAAGATTTAGATGATATGGAACAATTATGTTACTTCATTAAAGCAAATTCACTTTGCGCTCTTGGACAAACAGCTCCAAACCCAGTATTATCTACATTAAAATATTTCAAGGATGAGTATATTGCTCATATCGTTGATAAGAAATGTCCATGTCATGTATGTAAAGATTTAGTTCAATACAAGATTACAGATGCATGTAAAGGTTGTACACTTTGTGCTAGAAACTGCCCAGTTAAAGCTATTAGCGGAACTGTTAAAGAAAAGCACACAATTGATCAATCTAAATGTATTAAGTGCGGTCTCTGCATGACAAATTGTAAGTTTAACGCAATTGTTAAAGAATAAGAGGGAGGTAACATATGGCTAATATGATTAAAGTAAATATTGATGGCATAGATATAGAAGTAGAAGAAGGAACCAAAGTCATTGATGCTGCCTACAAAGCAGGAGTAAAGATTCCAACATTATGCTATCTCAAAGGTTTAAATGAAATTGGAGCTTGCCGTATTTGTTTATGCGAAGTTGAAGGAGCAAGAGGCTTAGTAGCAGCTTGTGTATATCCACTCGAAGCAAATCCAAGATTCCCAGTTATACATGTTAAGACAAACACTCCACAAATTAGAGCATACAGAAAGAAAACAATCGAATTGTTACTTTCTGATCACAAGAAAGAGTGTTTAAGTTGTATCCGTAATGGAAACTGCGAATTAGCAGAATTATCAAATGAATATGATTGTGATTATCATGCATTTGCTGGTGGAGAAACAATTGAATATCCAATTGACGCTTCATCTCCAGCTATTGTAAGAGATAATAATAAATGTGTTCTTTGTCGTCGTTGCGTTGCTGCTTGTCGTGAATATCAATCAGTTTCAGTAATCGGTGCAAACGGAAGAGGATTCTATGCACACATTGGTAGTGCATTTGAACATGATTTAGGAAGCACAGCTTGCGTTAATTGTGGTCAATGTATTGTTGCTTGCCCAACAGGCGCTTTACATGAAAAAGATCAAGTTAATGATGTATTAAAAGCACTCGCTGATCCTAATAAATATGTTGTTGTTGGTACAGCTCCATCTGTAAGAGTTGGTCTTGGTGAAGAATTCGGAACTCAAATTGGTGCAAACGTTGAAGGAAAAATGGTTGCAGCATTAAGAAGAATTGGATTCAAAAATGTATTTGATGTTAACTTCACTGCTGACTTAACAATTATGGAAGAAGGAACAGAATTTATCGGAAGACTTAAAAATGGCGGAACATTACCAATGTTAACATCTTGTTCTCCAGCTTGGATTAAATTCATGGAACACAACTTCCCAACTGAATTAGACCATCTTTCAACATGTAAATCACCACAAGGAATGTTTGGTGCTATTTGTAAGACATATTTGGCAGAAAAACTTGGAATTGATCCAAAGAATATGGTTGTAGTTGCTATTATGCCATGTACAGCTAAGAAATTCGAGGCTGGTAGACCATTCATGAATGCTGCTGGTGAAAATATTCCTGACATTGATTATGCATTAACAACAAGAGAACTTGGAAGAATGATTAAGAAGATGAATATTATCTTCGATACATTACCAGAAGAAAAATTCGATACTCCATTTGGTATTGGTTCTGGTGCTGGTTTCTTGTTCGGAGCTACTGGTGGTGTTATGGAAGCTGCTTTAAGAACAGTATACGCTGTTGTTGCTGGAAAAGAAGCACCATCACTTGATTTCAAAGAAGTTCGTGGAACACAAGGAATCAAAGAAGCAACATATGAAGTACCAGATAAAGCAACTGGAAAAACAGTTAAGGTAAATATTGCAGTATGTAGTGGACTTGCTAATGCAAGAAAATTGATGGAAGAAGTTAAAGCTGGAACAAGCAAGTATCACTTCATTGAAGTAATGTCTTGTCCAGGTGGATGTGTAAACGGTGGTGGACAACCAATTAAACCAGCATTTGTAAGAAATAGCCAAGATATTAAAGCTATCCGTGCTAAGACAATTTATGATGCTGATAAGAAGGATTCATTACGTGTATCACACGCTAACCCAGAGATCATTGATATATACAAAGAATACTTTGGAGAACCAAATTCTCATAAAGCTCATGAGATTCTCCATACAAAGTATGTACCAAGAGATCAATTTTAGTTCTATTTCCTAATAAAATATATAAATAGGGGAATCAGTTTTGATTCCCTTATTTTTTTCTAAGCATTCAACTCACAAATTTTGTAATATTATTGTAAAAAATTAATGAATATGCTATAAATTAATTAATACTTATCAAAAACTTGATAAGTGTGATTATGTTGCTACAAAAATAGAATTTTTTGCAATAAAAATAGCGGGCAACATAGAGGAGTGAATAGATGAAAAAGACTTTATTATTAATGATATCTTGTATATTGTTGATCTTTATTATTTTTGGAATTACCGCTTGTGGAAATAAATCTGAAAATACAAATTATTCGAGCGAATACCAAAAGGTAAAAGTTGCGTTTGATGGCGTTGAAGCGAGTTTTAGTAGTAGCTCAAATGCTAAAAGTAGAAATGCTTATGATGTAGCATATGCAGAAGATAAAGCGGAAGCTGCACTTCAAACAATATTTTCTCAATATACTTCAGGTGATAAACAAAGTGGATCATTCGATGAACTCGATTATGATGAACCACCTATGAGACAATTCCAATATCTTAAAGCTATATTTGAAGAAATGGGTGGTGACTATAAGTTAGGAACTAAATACTATTACAATATAACTGGTGATATGTATTTTGATATAGAAACTGGTTATAGGGTAGAAAAGACGAAAGCTGATGCTAATAATTACAAATATGCATATGTTTTTGGCTTTTCAATGAATATAGAATTAAGAGAAAACAACCTTATATTTGCAGAAGTAGGTTTTAATATATCATTAACTCAAGGACAAAAAAATTACAAAACATCTTGGTATGTAAGTTTTGATCTAGATTATGACTTTGATGAAAATACTCCTACATATACATTACATATGTATACTGATAATAAAGAAAGTGCATTAAAGTACTTACATCATGATCAAGGATATGAATACGATTATGTTTGTATGGAAAAAGGTGCTATAAAAGAATGGCGAAAATTCGATATGGATTGCAATAATGAAATAGTTATATCAGAAAGCCACCCATCTTTTGATAGTTATGTTGAAGAAAATCTAGTATACAATGTTGGAACCTGTAAATGGCTTAGAAGAAATGGGGATTATTACAAAATCACGAGAGAAACTGAAGAAAAAAGTGCTATTATAGCTAAAGCTTTTGTTGATGGTCTTGGAATGAATTCTACTTCTATAAATTCAGCCCCATTCTTTGCAAAAGAAGGTGAAGTAAATAAAGTAATAGATACTTATTACAAAAAGATATGTGAACTTTATGGCGATGATATTATTTATGATCTTGTTTGTGATGTTAAAGATGATGATAACGAAGGCAATAATCAACCTGGAACATGGGAATCAAGAGTTCTTTCATTCCTTTCTAATGATTTGCCAGTATTTGCATCCTCAACAGCTACTTTCAGCGTTCAGAATAATAATGGAGAAATCGTTATTACAGTCAATAATCCTAGTAGAAATGATTATTCTACCTACGAAGCAAAACTACTAGAAGAAGGATTTATCCGTAACGATGAGGCAGTTAGTGCAGCAGTTGGAGCGTACATAAAGGTAGATGGGAACGGAA
This sequence comes from Clostridia bacterium, assembly GCA_024685275.1. Lineage (GTDB taxonomy): Bacteria > Bacillota > Clostridia > Christensenellales > DTU072 > CAG-1782. The sequence goes on along the minus strand of JAIKVY010000031.1, from coordinate 2,032 downwards.
ATGCTGTAATAATTGTTATCGATGAAGTAAACAACAAAATATCTATTATTGAGAATGTTGATAGCTCAGGTTCTAACAACGAAAACAATCAAAACAATGAAAAAACTTACCCGATAGACAATGGAATTGACTTTGTTGGTGAATATTTGGCAGTAGCTATGGGTGATGTTTTTGCAAAAGATATATCTGGTGTAATAGAAGAACTTTCAGATGGAAACATTAAAGCAAATAATCTTAATAGTTTCATAAGCGGAAAGCTTTATACATTTACATTGGCAAATGCTAACAAAGCAAAAGATACAGCAACCAGATATGGCGGAAAATATATGGATAGTGGAGAATGGACTAACAGATACACTAATTCGGTGAATTATAAAGAAGGAAGACAACAAGACGTTCTCGTACTGATTGCAAGCAGCAACAGTAATAACGAAGCATATCTTTACGTTTATGTTTTGTTATTTAATGGTGGCACAGTGAAAAATATAGTTGATTATGATGCTGGCGGTAATGACGATAACGGCAACGGTGGAGAAGAAGATCCAAATACCGATGAACCTGGCGATGAGAGAATGACAGTCATGGTAACTATTCGTTATTATGATTCCAATAAAAAGGAAATTAATCATGATTCATATCTTACTTTTATTGAAGGCGAAGAAGTTAATGTAAGCGAATTTACAAAAGGAAATGAAAAAGCATACGCTGATACGAATTGCACTGACGAAATAGATTACATTATCCCTTATGAAGGATTAATAGTGTACGTGTGGGCAGGAAACGGACAATCTGATATTTCAGGCGATGGTGGTAACGGCAATGCCGGAGAAATCGGTGGTGGCGGTGAACAAGGCAACGAAAATCAGGGTGAAGGTGGTCAGGGCGAACAGGAAACTGAATACAGCGAAGGCGACCCAAGTATTAAGGTTACTGTAACGGTAGCAATGCTTGACAAAAATCAAAATCGCGTAGGAGAGGATGCGCAATATACTTACAACTATGGTCAAACGATTGACGTTTCGAAATTTATTACCGAAGAAGGACAAAAAGTATATAGAGAATTTCCATACAGCGAGGATTACGTTGTTAATAGCACGATAAACGCTTATGATGGAATGGTTTTATATGTTTGGAAAAAACTGCCTAAAGGTACATTCACGATTTACAACGTAATAGACGATGAAGAACCCGTGCTTTGGAGTCAATTTGATACTTATATCGGCAGCGGAGATTACTTTGGATATTCGTTCGGATGGCTTGTTTATTTTGACGCTGGGTGCAAAGAACAGGTTCCTTTGGATTACAGTTTTGAATTGACAGAAGACGGAATCACCATTTACAGGCATATTTACGAAGAGTATTTCATACTCGAAACCAATACTTACGTGAACGGTCATCTCTCGCAATACGATACAACTTCAAGAGTATTGCGTAAAGGTGTAGTTTATAACGCTTACGGATACCAATACGGCGTGGTGGACGATTACTATGCGGAAGGACTATTTTATTTCGGGGAAGGCAAAAATAATGAAGTGACCGGAAATTCTTATATTGCGACAACCGAAGATAAAGTTACGATATCAAAATATCTGGATGGTGATGAATATCACGTATACACGATAAAGAACGGTGATGAGGTGATTACAGAAGATTATGTTACGATGTATGATAGTTTTGATTCTTTCTATTATGCTGAAGGGAGTGGGCATCCTTTTACCTATAAGAACTACCAAGCAGAGTACTGCACGTTGTCTGGCAATGTTATTTCTATGCATAAAGTTACCAAGTTGAAAGGTCCGTTAAAATATTATCGAGTAGTAAAAACGGAGAACCAAACGCTCAGTTATGTTGATCCAGGCTGGATAGAGACTTGGTTCAATTTGAATCCGGACAATCAACCGAGTTTCTATGAAGAAGACTTTGTTGAAGGTAATCATTATGAATGTTATGTAGATGAACAATGCACGAGCCATTTAAACACGAGCCATTTGACGCTTTATGAAAATGAATATGAAAAGAAATATGTTGTTAC
>JAIKVY010000015.1 GCA_024685275.1 Clostridia bacterium | reverse complement strand
GGCACAAATATTCAGTTACTAAATATTACAAGAACAGATCAATTAGTAAAGGTAATAGATAGCGATAAAGAATCATTTATTGCCGCATCTAAGTATTTAGATAGCATTTGTATAAATAAATATGAGGTAAAGTAAAATGGGGCTAGATGTTTATTATGGGTCGGTATTAGATACTTTTTCTGAAATTGCAATTACCAAGGATGGTGAAATCATCGAAAATTTATTCTTCAGAACAAATACAATAGTTGGAAGTATAATAGTCGGTAAAGTAATTAGAATTGATAAAACTGTTGGTATATTTATGGATATTGGAAGGGAACTCAATGCCTTATTAAAATATCGGAATGGAATTAAGATAGGAGATTATTTACCAGTTAGAGTTTCTAGGGATGAGAATGTAACAAAGGGCGCTGTAGTTACAGAAGAATTATCACTAGTTGGTAGATATGCTATTGTTAATAAAACAGGAGAATATAGATTCTCAAGAAGATTATCAGAAGAAGAAAAGATTAAATTATTCAAAATTAGCCCTAAAGATGGAATTGGTTGTATATATAGATCAAATTGTAGATATGCAAGTATTGAAGAAATAGAAGAAGAAGTTAATAAGTTATCTGAACAGTTAAATGAAATTGAAAAACAAGCTAAAAATACTTATAGTATAAAAACATTATATAAAATAAGTATAGATTCGATAGCTAGTAGATATGTAGCAGGGAACGGAAAACTAATTAATAGTTTAGAACCTATAATGGATCAAGTTTTAAAACTAAGAGATAAGAAAGTTATACATGAAGGACTAAAAATTGTAATAGAACAGACAGAAGCAATGGCTACGATAGATATTAATAAACATAGATTTAAATCAAAATATGCTGATGTTGATGAAGCAATTAAAGAAGCAAATACTATTGCTTTAAAAGAAGCATATAGACAGATTAAATTAAGAAATCTTAGTGGGATTATTGCAATAGATATAATAAGCCAAATTAAAAAGAGTAGCATAGATGATTTAAAAGTCGTTTTAGATAGTTTAGTTGCTTCAGACAATCTTCAAACCACATATGAATTTGTAGAAAATGCTTGTATTTTTGTATTAATTAGAAAGAAAATGTATGATTCTTTTATATAAAAATACTGCTACCATCCATTGAAAGATAATAGCAGTAATTTGTTAGTTTATAATCTTTAAATATATTAATTGAAGAATTTGTTATAGATTGTTTTTATAGCTTTATCCATATTAGTTTCATCAACACCAATAATAATATTAATTTCACTACTACCTTGGTCAATCATTCTAATGTTGATATTTGCATCAGCTAAAGCACTAAATATTTTAGCAGCAGTTCCTGCTGTTCTTAACATTCCATGACCAACGACAGCGATTAATGAAATATTCTTATATACATATATTAATCCAGGGTTTACAGCTTTACTAATATCTGAAATTACATATTCTAATTTATCATCAATTTCATCAGTTGGAACTATTAAACTCATTGTATCAATTCCAGTTGGCATATGTTCTAAATTGATATTATATTTTTCAATAACACTTAATACCTTTCTAACAAAACCAACTTCTGTATTCATCATATCTTTCTTAATAAATATAGTTGTAAATCCTTTTTTACCAGCAATACCAGTTAATATACTTGCTTTTTTGTATGTTGAAGTTTTAACAATCATTGTTCCTTCAGCATCCATATCGAATGTATTTTTAATATTAATTGGAATACCTAAAGATTGGAGTGGGAAAGTAGAGGCTGGATGTAATACGCTTGCTCCCATATATGATAACTCACGTAATTCATCATAACTTAATTCATTAATAATTTTTGGATCATTAACTATTCTTGGATCTGCAACACAAAAACCAGATACGTCTGTCCAGTTTTCATAGATATCAGCTTCAACACCTTTTGCAATTAAAGAACCTGTATAATCTGATCCACCTCTTGAAAAAGTTTTTATTGTTCCATCAGGGAGTGAACCATAAAACCCTGGAATAACTGCTCCTTTCCCAAATGATAACTTTGAAGCGATTAATTCATTTGTTGTTATTGGATCAAAGTCACCTTCGCTATCAAATTTAATTATGTCAGCAGCATCAACAAATTCAAAGCCTAAAACTTTTGAGAATAGGATAGCGCTTAAATATTCACCACGGCTAGCAGCATAATCAATAGAATTATTTTCTAATATTCCGTCATGAACTTTTCTTAAATCAACACTAATATCATATTTGATATTTAATTCTTTAGCGATGGTTATAAAACGATCACTAATTAGCTTAAAAGTAGTTTCAAAAGCGTTTGAATCATCTCGTTTTGAATAGCATGCATAAAGTAAATCAGTTACTTTATCATCACCTTTAAAACGTTTACCTGGAGCACTAACTACTACAAATTTTCTAGCAGAGTCAGCATTAACAATGTTAGCAACGTTTAAAATTGAATCCTTTGTTGCCATTGAAGTTCCACCAAATTTACATACTTTTAATTCCATATTTTTCCTCCAATTTTTATCTTTTGTAAATATATATTTTAGTCTTCATTATCTAATAAGAAATCTCTAACTTGAGCTTCTGTTAAATATCTCTTTAAACTTGTATTTTGTTCTCTATCAGAGAAGGCTTTAGAAATAATACCAGTTTCTTCACTAACAATAATACTCTTAATCCCTTTGTTATATTCTTCACCAGGATATAATGTTCTTTCATCAGTAATAGCGATACCAGCATGATGTCTAGAACCAAATTTAGCGTATTGTTCATCAACCTTAATGTTAGCAAAAATAACTCCAGCTTTAACAATTTTGTTGTTTGCAATAATTACAGCACCATCGTGTAGAGGAGTGTTTTTAAAGAAAATAGTTTCAAGTAATTCACTTGAAATATCTGCATTAATTTCAACACCAGATTTTAATATATCAGAAGCTAAATGGCCATTAACAACAACAATCAATGCACCAGTTTTAGTTTTAGACATATTTTCAACAGCTTTAGCAATTTCATTAATTGAATTTTCACTTAAAGCAGAGGTTGATGTTGTATCTATTTTATTGGTCTTTTTCTTTTTTAACATTACTTTAATTTCATTTTGGTATAAAAAGATAGTAATAAATATTGCTAAAATACATATACCAATACTAATATTTGTTGCAAGAGAAAAGTCTGGTGATACCCACCATGTTAAAATTTGAAAAGCTATAAGTAAACTAAATGAAACAGAAACTATTATTGGAACAGTTTTTGTCTTTTTCAAAATTAAAAACGTGGTAAATAAAGCACCTATAACAAAGGTAAAACTTAAACTAATAATTTTAGCAACGGTATCCATATTTTTCTCTCCTAAAATTTGTATTCATCAAATATATATTCTTCTTTCTTTTCTTGTTTATCATCATGTAAACCAAATATCCCATCATCTTTATCTTTATTATCCTTAGCAATTTTTCTTCCAGCAAAGAATATAAATAATCCAAATAAAGCAATGAGTCCGCCTTGCAAACAAAATGCTATGATAGCATATGTAGAAACCTTAGTATCTTGTCTAATGTACGTATTAATTAAACTAACTAATAATTCAAGAGTTACGTATGCAGCAAATGTAATTGTATAAGAATAAAATAGTTTGTGTCTATTTTTTGGCGGCATTTTTTTAGAAAATTCTTTGTATAGGATTAATATTCCTAAGAAGTATATAGCATAATCTAAGATACTACCTTGAATTATAGCATATGGATTAACATAATCTCCCTCATAATATTTAGCTCCAAAGAAGTGGGGAACACCAATATATCCAGATGCATTTTTTATAGTGAAAAAATATCCTATTTGCAAAAGAGCAATTAACATATTGCAGATGAAGAAAATATATCTACAACGAGTTTTGAAATCTTTTGAATTCATGAATAGCAAGAGAGTATTTTTTGAAATAATATGAAATACAGCAATAACTATTTCAAATATTATGTATGTAAGTAGCATATGGAAAATGATAAAGATTGCATTTACCATACTAGGATTAAGTGCAATATTAACTTGGTTATATTGTTCAATTATATAGTCACTATAGTATTCAGCATAAATAAACGAAAAATACAATTGAGAACATACCAATGCTATATATCCAATAATAATCCAAACTGCAGTAGGGATTTTATTCAAAAAAGAACAAATTTTATCACTAAATAATCTACTTTCGTTCACATTGCCTCCTTTATTGGCCTATTTTTTTATAGCAATTATTTCTGCTAATGCACAATCTAAAGCATTTGCTTCACTTATTATACCATTTTTAAATAAAGATTCATATTTTCTTAATATAGCTAATATATTTTTTAACTCAATAGGGGAGAACTTTGTATCTTCTTTAATACGTTTCAACCTATATTCTGATTTAATGTTTAAAAGCTTCATCGTTTCTTTTTCCGTATGCTTTGTAATTCTAACGAAAAAGATAGTTTGAAATTGAGATCCTAAACTAACTAATACTGCAGATGGATTTTTTACTGTTTTTTTAAGTTTTGTTAATTCAGAAATTGCTGTTTCATAATCTTTAGCATTTAATCTATTGGCAATAGTATAATATTCTTCGTCATAATCAATACTAGTTATATTTTGAACATTTTGAAGAGTAATGAGTTTATTTGAATCAAATGTTTTAAACGCCATCAGTTTTTTGCATTCATTTTCAATTTTCAACAAATCATATTGAGTCATTTCAGCTAATTTAACTGCAGCAAAATATTCAATGTTATTATTACATTTATTCTTTATGAATGTAACATAATATGCTTTTGCATTTCTTGGATCAGGCTTTTTACAATCTATTGATTTCATGTGGGCAGTTAAATCACTAGTTAGTTTTTCAGAACAAGCGAATAAGCAAATATTATTGCCGTTATAATTAGTAATTAGTTCGATTAATTTTTTCTTTTCTGATGCCTTAAAATCTGACGGCAATTCTTTTACGATAATAACATTAGGTTCATTATTGAAAGAAAAAGAAAGTAATGCTAATTCTAAATCAGAATAACTAGATGAAGCAGAAATTAATGTCATATTCATAGATGGATCTGATGCTAGTGTTTTAAAATATTTTACTGCATCATTAATTAGATAACTATCATTGCCATCTAAATAAAAAAAGCCTGAAATTTGAGTATTTTGTTTTAATTCATTTAAGGTCATATATTATTTTATAATATATTTTTTTAATTTTTAAGTCAAAAAGATATTAAGTTTTAGTTAAATTTTGTTAAATTTGGGTATATATTTTTCGCCAGAAGAGTCCAATTCTTGAATAAATCCATTATCAATTTCTAATTCTTCTAATTTATTTAGTAGAAGTTTATACTCAATTCTGTTTAAAGTTCTATTAATTGAACTTTTGTATAAAGGTGTAAACTGAGACATTAAACTAAGCAAACAATCATTTTTATATTTTTCGCTAAACATTTCTAAAAATTTTATAGAATTATCAATATGGGTAGGTAATACAAGATGCCTTACAATTACACCTTGTTGCATTATTTGATTTTCATCAATAATTATTTTTTTATGTTTAATCATTTCATCTAAAGACAAAGATGCATAATCATAATAGTTTTTAATCTTAGATAGTTCATATCCTAAATCGTTATCGACATATTTAAAATCGGTTAAAAAGATATCAACATAATTACATAACTCTTTGATGATTTCAGTATGTTCATAACCTGATGTATTGTAGCAAATTGGAATATTAGGTCTATAAATATCTAATGCTTGCATGATTAAATGAGAGTAGTGTGTTGGTGTAACTAAATTGATATTGTGAACGCCTAATTCTTCAAGAGCTTTAAATTCATCACTAAGTTCTTTAGGAGTGTAGATTTGCCCACATATCTTTTTACTAATTTCGTAATTTTGACAGAAATTACAATCTAAACTACATCCTGAAAAGAAAATACTTCCACTTCCTTTTGTTCCACTAATAACTGGTTCTTCGTACATGAATTTACCAATATGGGCTATGCGTAATTCGTAATCATTTGCTTTACATCTGCCAACGTGATTACTTCGATCAATATTGCAATTATTAGGACATAGATTGCATATCATACAATTTTATTTTTTTGATTTCATAAAAGCATTAAGTTTATCATTATCAATGCTTTCTTTATATTCAACAGCTTGTATATCTTCTTGTGGTTGGGCAGAAGGTTCTATAGTTTCTTCTAGTTGTGGTTCTGCTTCATTTTCTATTACTTCTGGTTCATCCTTTTTCGCTGTTTCATTTATACTACCAGTACTGATATATAAGTTATCATATTTAGAATCTAGGTAACTTTTTGATTTATTATTGGTATCTAAACTTGATGGAATAGAGGATATGAGTGATAATCCAAGAACTTCATCAACTGGTATAGAAAAGGTGATACCACTTCCTTTTGTAGTTAATCCAACTTTTTCAATAATTGATTTCATAATATCATTTCTTTGTTTTGAATCAGTTAATATTAATAGAATTTCTTTTTCTGGAGTAATAACAAAGTTATACTTTTTCTCTAATTTTTTAGTTGCAGTTCCTCTGGCTGTTAAAATTGTTCCACCACGAGCACCAACTTTTCTTGCTGCATCCATTGCTTTTTCAGCATATCCTTGATTTAGAATGGTTACGATTAATTCATATTGTATGTTATTTTCCATATTAATAATTCCTTTATATATTCTTTGATATTATGTTCAACGCTAGTGGCCCAGAAATAGATTTTAATGAAGTTGTAAAAGCAATTCCTTTTCCTGGTTTATTAAATTTATATTTTGTATTAAGCATGTCAAAAACATAGCTTACATGTTTTTCCTTTACAAAACAAAGTATAATTGATCTTTCTGTTTCGTTATCGCCTAATAGATTTAATATTTCACTTCTAGCAGTACCTTTTCCATACAAAATTTGAAAAAACTCTGCATCATTTTCTTTTAGGTCAGCTAAAACCTTATCTGTTAATTTTCTATCGACAATAATAAATAATAATTTAATATCTTCATTCATATTAGAATTCAATTATTTCTCCTTCATGTTTTAATAATTCAAGAGTTTCTTCATCAAGTTTAACTTTAATACTTCTTGATTTAAGTTTAAATACTAAACCAAGTAATTGTAAAGTGAGTAGTGGCATCATAGCAACCATAGCAACTGTTCCAAAAGCATCACTCATAACGTTTCCTCCAACAGCAGAGCAAGCTCCACAAGCAAACGGGAGTAAAAATGTTGCTGTCATAGGACCAGAAGCTACACCACCAGAGTCAAATGCAATACCTGTAAATAATTTAGGAACAACAAAAGATAAAGCTAAACTAATTACATATCCTGGTATTAAGAAATAAAGAATACTTATTCCCGTTACTGAACGTAATAAACTGATACTTGCTGCAAGCATCATAGAAACGATTAAGCAAATAATAATGGTTCCTTTTTTAATCGTACCATTTGTTATTTGTTCAACTTGTTTTGCTAAAACCCTTATTGCTGGCTCAGCTAAAACAATACAAGCTCCAACAACAGCTGAAATTGGAATTGTTAAGAATTTATTAAATTTAGCAATTTCAAATCCAATATATGATCCTGTTTGCATAAATCCTACGTTTACACCTAATAAGAATAAAGTTAATCCAATAAATGTGTAAAGAAATCCAATTAATATGCTTAAGAATCGTTTAAAAGGTATACGAATAGAGAAGAAATTCATGATTATGTAAAATAACGTGATTGGACCAAGTGCAATTCCAACTTGTTTTATATACTCAGGAAGAGTTTTTATATATGTCATTAATATTTGTCCAAAATCATTAAATTTAGTTAGTTCAGTGAATGTTTCTGGAGTAACATTAGATTTTGTTGCAAACATTAAAATCATAAAAATCATAATAGGACCGATAGAGCAAATACCTATCATACCAAAAAGGTTATCTTGTGAATCATCACTTCCTAAAATTGTACCCAAGCTTATACTAATTGCTAATATAAAAGGAACTGTAATAGGGCCTGTTGTAACTCCACCAGCATCAAAAGCAAATGGAATAATATTAGCATCTGAAAATACTATTAATAAGAATGTTAATAGGTAAAAAATTATCAGAACAATCTTTAAACTGATTTTAAAGAAAATTCTCAAGATAGATAAAACCATGAATAAACCAATACCAATCGAAATTGAAATAATTAATAAATATTTATTCATAGAAATTTCAGAAGCGAGAACTGATAAATCAGGTTCTGCCATCGTTATAATTACACCTATTACAAAAATAATTAAACAAATAAAAAATGGTATCTTTATCTTAGTTATAGCTGTACCAATTTGTTTGCCAGCAGGTTCTATTGATTTATCAACACCAAAAGAGTAGAGAGCAATACCAAAAATAACTAAAGCTGAACCAATTAAAAATGAGTATAAATTGTTATTATCCATTGGCTTAATGACAAAATTAAGAACGATTACAATTACCATTATTGGTAATACTGCTAGAACTGATTCTTTGATCTTTTTAAAAAATGTCATTAGTCCCTCTAAACACAGAAAAATTTTTTCTAAACAACATATTTATTATACATACAAACGCCTTCTATTAAAACAAAAAGAATCTATATTATAAAAAAATAGTAAAGATTTTTGGTCTTTACTATTTTAACGTTTTAATCTAAATATCTATGATATTATTTTTTCTTATTCATTTTTTCTTCAGATATTTTCCATGCTTCATCAAGAGCACCTTCATCATAATGTTCAAGAACTTTAGCTGTAATTGCAAAGCAGTTTGCTAAACCTTCTAAATCAAGATTATCCCATGAATCTTTTCTTGTATGATAATAATCTTCAAGTTTATGATTTAATCCAGTTATACCAGCAGCATGCATACCGCCTCTCTTGAAACCAATAACATCAGTAGAACCTCCAAGTGGTGGAACCCATCCTTTTAAACATGGAACGTTTATTTCTTTAGCTGAGTTTAAGAATAAATCAGCTGCATCTTTATCTGTTTTAACCATACCATTTAAATCTCTGTAGTTAACCATTAAATATTTTGGATCGTGAATTGTATCATATGAATAAACGTATGTTGGAACATCTTTGTATTCAGCAGCATGCTTTTTAGAAAAGTCCCAAGCACCTCTAATACCAGCTTCTTCAGATCCTGTATTTAATACACCGATTTCTGTATTTTCAAATGTTATACCTTCATCTTGAAGCATCTTAAGTAGAGCAATACCCATATAACAACCTGTTAGGTTATCATTAGCTCCATCAACTACTTGCTTGTAATCAACCATGAAATATAAACCAATTTCAAATGGAACAAAAATTAAACCACAAATAGCAGCAATAATAAATGGATCATTAACATCTGGAATACCAGCAGATACTCCACGTTTAGCGCAGCAAATAATTCCTAAAATAATGTAATAGAGAGCTCCTAAAATACAAAAACATAAGTGACAATCAAATGCAACTCCGCCAAAATGATAATTAACTCTCCATTCCCAAACGGCATCTGGATGACCATTAAATAAAATTCTTCTTTTTACTTCGCCTGTTGGCTTTTTAGTAGCAAGTACTGTGTGTCCTATTTTTTTAGGGAAGAAGCAATCAATTAACTTTGTATATAATCCAAAAGTTATGAAAACTATAATTAATCCTAAAGCAGTGAGGATAACACCTAAGAGTGGAACAAAGAAAAATGTAATAATTCCAGCTAAGACAAATGAAATAGTAAAGAATATCCAACCAAAGAATGATCTAGGATGTTCTTCAAAACTTTCTATTCTAACGTTGTCACAGCCACAATCTTTTTCAAGGATATCAGCCATATGTTCAACTGATAATTTTTCTCCTTCAGAACCAGGATCTCTCTTAGGGAGATTTTTGCAAATATATGTAATTTCTTCTTCCATATATTTAGCAGCTTCATCTTTTTTCTCAATAATTTTGGATAAATCAGCCATCTTTAAATTCCTCTCATTTTTATAAAATTTTTTATAAAATTTTTATTGTTTAACTATGTTAATAATTTTAATTTGCATGATTTTTTTTGTCAATATATACAACTTTTTATACTTAAATGTATTATTCGTTAGTTTTCGAGCAATAAGTGTTATTTTATCTAGTCAATATTGACAATAAAGGGGTGGTTTGTTAATATTCTAATGAATATTATTTCGTATTCAATATATAGATTTTTTGGGGGTTTTCTATGAATGTTACGTACAAGAATATTGAAGGTAAAATTGAACAAGGGTATGGCGTAAATCGTTGGGCCGATGCTCATTCAATTAATGTTAGTTTGAAAGAATTAACAGAGAAGGATATCTATGGAGTAGATAAAGAAACATACAATGATATAGTTGAGAATTACTATAACAAGAAATGTGCTAAATCTAAAGCAATCACCACAGAAGCTAAACAGTTTATTCCTGGGGGAGTACAACACAATTTAGCTTTTAATAAACCATTCCCAATGTGTATGGTAAAAGCTGAAGGTGCATATCTATACGACTTAGATGGAAATAAGTATTTTGACTTTTTACAAGCTGGTGGACCAACAATATTAGGAAGTAACTATGAAGAAGTTAAAAAGGAAGCAATCAAATTAATAGGGGAATGTAGCCCAACAACAGGATTGTTCCATGAAGCAGAACTTTTAATAGCAAAAGAAATTAATAAGCATATGCCAAATGTTGAAATGTTTAGAATGCTTGGTTCTGGTACAGAATCAGTTATGGCAGCTTTAAGAATTGCAAGATGTGCTACAAAGAAAAAACATATTATCAAAATTGGTGGAGCATATCATGGCTGGTCTGATCAAATGGTATATGGTTTAAAGATTCCTGGAACAAGAAATTACTTAGAATCATTCGGTATTCCTGGATATATATACAAAGGTGTAGATGAAGTTAAACCAAATGATTTAGTAATGCTCAAAAAATACTTAGACTTAAATACTATTCGTGGTGGAACAGCAGCTGTTATCCTAGAACCAGCTGGTCCAGAATCAGGAACAAGACCAATAGATTGGGAATATAATGCAGCAGTTCGTCAATTATGCGATGCATATGGCGCTTTATTAATCTTCGATGAAGTTGTTACAGGATTTAGATTAGGTGTTGGTGGTGCTCAAGGGTTATTTGAAGTTAAACCTGATATCACAATATTTGGTAAGATTGTTGCCGGTGGATATCCAGCAGCTGGTGGTGTTGGTGGTAAATCTGAATATATCAGTTTATTAGCAGCTGGTGTAGCTGGCGGAGCAAAGAAAGCATACTGCGGTGGTACTTTAGCAGCTAACCCATTATCAGCAACAGCTGGTTATGTTGCAATTAAAGAAATTGCAAAGAATAATGCTTGCGTAAAAGCTGGTTTAGCAGGAAATAGATTAACAGATGGACTTGTTAAATTAATTGAACAATACAACTTACCATATGTTGCATATAACCAAGGTTCTATTTGTCACTTAGAATGTACTGCACCAATGAGTTTTGACTTCTCAACAATGAATCCATTAGGGCCAATTAAAGCATTGTCAAAGAAGAATATGATGATGACAAGAACAGAAGCAATGAAGAGAATGGGTGCAGCATACATGGCAAACGGAATTGTTACACTTGCTGGTTCTAGATTATATACTTCAATGGCTGATACCGATGAAATAATTGATGAAGCATTAAATCATTTTGAAGATGTATTTAAGATTGTTAAAAAGACTGGTGTTTTAGATGATGAAGTAGCTGAATATGCTGCAGAACATAAAGCTGCTAAAGAAAAAGCAATTGCTGAAACAAAAGCTAAAAAAGAAGCAGAAAAGGATGAGTTAGCAGCAAAGAAAGTAGCTGCAAAACAAGCCGCTAAAGAAGCAGTTGCTGCAGAAAAAGCTAAGAAGGCAAGTTGGAATAATTAATTAGCTAGATTTTACAATTATACAATAAAAAAGGATTGTGTCTAGCTGATGCAATCCTTTTCAAATAAAAAAGGGGATCAAATGGGAAAATACATTATATCGCATGATATGGGTACATCATCAGATAAAGCTGTTCTTATCGATTTTAACGGAAAGATTATTGCTTCAAAAGCAGAACCATATCCAACATATTATCCAGCTCCAGCATTTGTTGAGCAAAAGCCAGAAGAATATTGGCAAGGAGTTTGTAAAGCATCTAAAGGGGTTATAGAAGCCGCAAACATTAATCCAGAAGAAGTTAAAGGAGTCGTTTTTTCAACTCAAGCGATGGGAATAATCCCAGTAAACAAAAATGGAAAAGTATTATATAACAATATAACTTGGGTTGATGGAAGAGCAGAGAAACAAGCTCAAGCTATTATGAATAAATTAGGTGGGAAAAAAATATTTTCTATTTTTGCTGGAACTCCAATTATGGGTAAAGATGTTATTGCAAAAATTCGTTGGATTAAAGAAGAAAGACCTGATGTATATAACGAAACGAAATATTTCTTAGATGTAAATGGCTATTTAAAATATAAATGCACAGGAGAAATGGTAGCAGAGTTATCAGGAGCATCATCATATGGACTAGATTTAAAGAAGAAAACTTGGTTATCTGTTCTTAAATTAACAGGCTTAGATATGTCAAAGTTACCACCACTTGTAAAAAGTACAGATACAATAGGGAATGGTTTAACTGAAGAAGCAGCAAAAGAAATGGGATTAATTAAAGGAACTCCTGTATTTGGCGGTTGCGATGATACTCAAGCAGCAACAATCGGTTCAGGAATGAATGGGAATGGAGATATTCACATTTATTTAGGAACATCAGGATGGGTATGTGCATCAACAAATACAGAAACAAAATTTAAACATGGTGCAGCTGCTATTCAATCAGCAGATCCTGATATGAATTTAATTTGTGGTGTTACAGAAGCAGCAGGTAGTAATATTCAATGGTTAATTGATCAATTCTTTAGAACTGAGAAAAAAGAATTAGGCGATGGTATATATCAATATATGGATAATGTAATTAAAGAGGTTCCAGCTGGATCTGATCATTTAATTTGCACTCCATGGATGCTGGGAGAAAGATGTCCTGTTTCATCAACAACGACTAGATCTACACTATATAACATAGGGCCAACTCATACTAGAGAGCACTTAATGAAGGCTGTTTACGAAGGTATTGGATATAATCTAAGATGGATTTTGGAGAACTATGAACGCGATTATGGGTTCCATTGTCGCCAATTTAGAATAATTGGTGGTGGTGCTTTAGATGATGCTTGGATGCAAATGATTTCTGATATTACTCAAAGAGAATTTGCTGTTGTAGAAAATCCAAGAAACGCAGGAGCAGTAGGTGCAGCCATTGTTGCTTTAATAGGGTTAGGAGAATTAAAATCATTTTCAGAAGCAAAGAAATTTGTAGTTGAATCTAAGACATATTATCCTAATGAACAAAACAAAGCTATATATGATGAGATGTTTAAAACATATAGAAGATTATATAAATCATTAAAGAAAACATATAAGGTTACGAATTCAAAACGATTTGGAGGAGAAGAATACGATGGATAAAGCAATAGAAATTATTTTAGAATATGCAAAAGAATTGGTAAAACAAAAAGTTACAGGAGTTGGTGATTGTATCAGTATTAGACAAGGAGATTACGTTTATATTTCAAAAAAAGATGTATCATTAGAAAATCTTAATGAAACTGATATTATGAAAACCAGTTTAAATAATGCTGATGATGTAAAGGGTGAATACGCTTTACACAAAATGATTTACTTATCTAAAGAAGATATCTCAGCAATATGTCATTGTCATCCAGCATGGGTAAATCCAATTGCAGAATGCAAATTAAAGATTCCATCAGTTGCAGATGATATGACACAGATTGTTGGTAGAGATTGTAAAACATGTGAAAATGAACCAAAGGCTATTGAAAAAAGTCTTCAAAAAAGAAATTCAACATTAATATATGGAGATGGTTGTATAACAACTGGAAGATCAATGAATGAAGCATATACTTGTGTTTTAGTATTAGATAAAGCAGCTCATTGTTATGTTGGCTCGTCAGTTTTAAAACCAAATGTATTAATTAATCCGTTTGAAGCAATTTTAATGAACGTTGTATATAAAATGAAATACAGCAAAAAGAATCAAGAAAACTTACATAACGAGGAGGGAAACTAATATGTGGGACAAAGAAAAAGAAATTGAATTAAGACAATTAGTTAAAGATAGTGGAGTTAAACTTCTCGAAGAAAATTTGGTACAAGGAACATGGGGAAATATTTCTGTTAGATTAGATGAAGATAATATGTTAGTAACTCCAACTGGATTAGACTATAATCATTTAACTCCAGAAGATATGCCAATTGTTCAAATCAGTGATCCTGATAATTGGCATGATGGTAAGAAACCTACTTCAGAAAGAAAAATTCATGCAGCTGTTTTAGAATCAAGACCAGAAATTAATGCATGTATTCACTCACATCCTGTTTTTGCGACAATAATGGCATCATGTAGAATGCCTTTACCAGCATTTAATGATGAATTGAAAAATGTAATGGGGGGAGATGTTTTTGTTGGTTCATATGGACTGCCTGGCACAAAGAAATTAAAAGAAGGAACGGTTATGGCTCTTCAAGGAAGAAATGCATGCTTTATGGCTAATCACGGAGTATTTTGTGTAGGAAAGACAATGGAAGAAGCTTTTGATGTTTTAAGACTTTTAGA
>JAIKVY010000009.1 GCA_024685275.1 Clostridia bacterium | reverse complement strand
TAAAAAAGCAAATGCATGTGGAATATTACCATTATTATTACAAAATGAAATGGGAACATATGCTAAAGGTATAAAAAAGTTGATGTTTACTAAAAAAGATGAAAACTATTCTCTTAATATTACAGAAGGTACTGAACAATATGAATTAAAATTTAATTTTGCTGAAGGCATTCGTCAAAAGTATGAATATTGTGGTAATTTATATGATTGCGTAGTCGATGCAAGATTTATCTTAAATGGGAAAGGCGATCCATTTTTAGTTATACGTATGTATTTCTTGGAGTTTGCTTCATCTCGTTATTTTAGTTTCAAATTAGGAAAGCATGCTGATATTTTATCTGTAGAAGCATCAGAGAATCCAGGGTTAGATTTTATACTTGCTCTTTTAGAAATGCAAGATAAAGCAACAAAAGCACTACTTAGTGGACTGTCAAAAATTGTAGATTTAGATGTAGTTGAAATGAGAGCTAAAAATGTATTTAGTCCAACATTTGTAGTAAAACATACACCAACAAAAATTGATTAATAAAACAAAAAATAGTTAAACAAAACAAATTGTTAATCTCTGTGAATTTTTTTAGTATTAAAAAGTATAGTTTTTGATACTATTTTACAAGTATACGAATTTTCAGTATTATCTCAAAAAAAATAAAAAAAATTAACCATATCAAAAAGTATACAATATTATATTATAAGCTAACTAGAAAAGGGGGATCAAAAATGAAAAAAACTAGTTATTTTGTAGTTATTTTATTGTTATTATCTTTAGTAGTATTAGTTGCCTGTGGTTCAAATCAAGAAACCTCGCAAAGCAAAGGGGGAGGTTCAGAAGAAACACCACCACAACATGTTACTCATACATACGGACAAGGTGTAGTAACAAAAGAACCAACATATAATTCTAATGGAGAAAAAACATTTACATGTTCATGTGGAGCGACAAAAAAAGAAAGTATTGATAGTCTTATCCCCACAAATGAAGTGTTTGCAAGTGGTATTCAAACGGTTAAGAATAATGAGATTCAATCATATGATTTTAGTATAAATGTTGATGGGAATATTTCTTTATTTGGATTCAATGGAAAAGCAGATGCTAATTATTTGGGAAAATATAGATATAACTCATCAACAAATGAATTAAGCTTCTATAGAAGAACCAGTGGAAAACTTTTAATGAACGCTGATGAATATATTTGTTCAAAAGATGATTATCGTTTAAAAATCAAAACAAAAGAAACTGGGGAAGTTGAAAAGGTTTCCATAGCACAAAATTCAGATGATGGTTTAAATATGTTAAACCTTCCATTTATTGAAATGGTTTATGCACTAAAATCGAATAATATAACTGAAATTACTAAGAATTCTACTGGGAAATATAAATTTAGAACTTCAATAAAGATAACATCTAGTTTTTCACCATTACAAAAGTTGTTAACAAGTGTTGGTTTACTTGGAGATAATATAAGTATTAAAAATGTTACATTTACAAATCCACAAGGTGGAATTGATCTTTTATTTAACGTAACAGATGATGGGGTGTTAAAAGATTTTACATTAAGTTTAGATGTTTCTTTCCCAGTCTCATCATCAAATGTATCTATAAATATAAAATATGCACAAGAAGCATCAACAACACCAATTACCCTTCCAAATATTTCTAAATTTATTTCAAATGGGAATACAATTAATCAATATGTTAACGATTTAAATGAAGCAATTGATTCTGTTAAAAATTCAGATACATATTCTATTGATTTAACAGCTGTTAATGATTTTGATGCAGGATGGAATAGAACAGCAATTGTTGATAAATATATAGGTAGAATGTATAAGAATGTAAATGATGAAAGGGTTGATTTTAATCATTCATATAAATATAAAGCTCATACCGAAGAAGATGGAGCAGAGGGATTTGCATTTACTGTAGGTAATATTCAAGATGGGAGCGTATATGAAATATCTAGAAAAGATACTAACACTCAAACACCATTGGAAAATGTAACGGCTAGTGATAGATTTGATATTTTAGTGGAAATGATTAGATTAACAGCAAATGATATTAGTTTTGTTTCTAAAACGACTAATAGTGATGGAAGTGTTAAATATCAATTTTTCACAAAAGATTCTGCAACATATTCAATACAACAAATTATTGCTGATTTAATTAATTCTAACACAGCTGATGGTGTAATACCTATTGAAAACTATTTTAACACGCAAGAATACAAAATAGATACTTCAAGTTTTACAGCAGTAATAAAAAATGGTAAATTGGTTAATTTTGGTATTGATATAAAAATAAAGTATATACCAACAGATGGTCAGTATACTGATTCAAGAATAACACTTAAGAATTCTATTGAATTAGATATTAACAAAAATATTGATAAAGCAACTGAGTATGTTGCTCCAAAAAGTGTTACAACTAAAATCGGTAGTATAGGATTAAATAATTCTCAACGTAAATAAAAGAATATTAATACAAAAATGGACTGTCAAAATAAAGCTCTTAACAGTCCATCCACTTTTAAAAATTATTGTTATTTATTATAGAATATAATATTTTGTATTATTTAATCCTATACTACCGATTTTAGTTTTAACACTTTTTTTAGCAACATACTTAGTTGCTTTATTAATATTTTTGTTAATATCTAATTCAATATAATTTTTATATTTTATTTTTGAATCATTATACTTACCATCTTTT
>JAIKVY010000004.1 GCA_024685275.1 Clostridia bacterium | reverse complement strand
TGAAAAAGCAGAAGGAACTTTATTTGATACTGTAAGCGGAATAGAAGCGTTAATAAAGAATGTTAAAATAATAAATGATATAGAAAATACAGATTTATATATATATGGTCTAAACATATTTAATGCTGAAGAAAAATTATTAATAGAAGAATTCTTAAAGAATGCTAGAAGTGTTAGTATTGCATTTTTAGAAGAAGATTTTGGTACATCTACTAATAGATCACTTTATCCTAAAGGTCAACTTAATAGATTTATTGATTTTTGTAAAAATAATGATATTCCAATTAAACATGTACAATCACGAGAACAATTACCAGAAGATATTAATTTTTTGCATGAAAAAATGTTTGGATTTAACAATGATTCAAAAAGATATGAGAATCCAAATATATCTATTTGCAAGTGTAACAATATGTATGACGAAATTAAAGCAGTAGCAAGTGAAATACAGTATATGGTATTTAACAAAGGATATAGATATAAAGATATTTCAATTGTATCGAATAACCAATCATACCAAAAGATAATAGATACTATTTTTGATAGATGTAATATACCACATTTTACCGATACAAAAATATTTGTAAAAAATACAATATTAGCTAGATTTATTTTACTAACACTTAGGGTGTTAAAAAGTGGCTTTAAAACGGATGATTTATTTGAATATGTTAGACATCAATTTTCTGGATTTAGTAATGATGATGCACAATTTTTTGAAAATTATTGTTTAAAATACAATATACAATATTTATCAGAAAAAGAATGGAGTATGACAATACCAAACACTAGGAATAAATATTCACAAGAAAGAACAAATGATGAAGCAAATAGATTTGAAAGTATTAGAAAAGAAATATATTTAAGATTTGAAACAATAAGAAATACTGATAAATATTGTAATGCTGCAGAAATCTCAAATTACTTTTTAGGAATCAGTCAAAAAGATGAAGCATGTGCTGATATAGTAAAAAATGAAATATGTTTCAAAATAATAGATGAGTTTTATAAAAATAATACTGGGGATGAAGATGTAACATTAAAGTTATATCTAAATACATCAAAGATTGCTAGGGTTATAAAAGAATTAGGAATTATATATAATGACAAAGTAATGAGTTTTAGTGATTATTATAATATCTTATTCAACACGATTGAAAATCTAACGTTTAGTATTGTTCCACAATATTTAGATAATGTTTATATTGGAACATCATCTGCTAGCGTATTTAATAAATGTAAAGCATTATTTATTGTTGGAGCAAATGAAGGTTATTTTCCTCCATATGAAGAAGATGGCATTATTTTAACGCAAAAAGATTTAGAACAAATGAAATCTTTTAAAGAAAAAGGATTAGAAATATATCCATCTCCAAAAGAAAAAGAAATAGAAGAAAAATTTAATATATTGGATATTTTAACTAAAGGCGAAAAAACATATATTTCATATGCAATAAACGGAACAAATGGAGAAAGTAGAAATAGATCCACAGGGGTAAATGAAATTATTTCAAGACTTGAAATATATGATATTGTTAAATCTGAAGGTGGAGAGATTCTTAATAAAGGTGAAGGCTCAGAAAGTAAATTCAAAAAATATTATGGATTATTGCATGAAGAAGAATTTGGCAAATCTGAAGATGGAGAAGAGAATAGACTATTATATTATCTAATTTGTCCTCAAAATTGTTATTATGAACTAATGGATGGAAATCTTCCAGAGAAATATGTTGATTGGGCAAAAGAATATTTAAAGAATAAAAAATTTGATATTAATATTGCTAAGATTGAAAATAAAAAATTTGATATTACACAATATATTAAAGAAGAAAATAATAAAAAAATTATTTCTGTTTCTGAAATTGAATCATTTTATGCTTGTCCATATAAGTTCTATATTGAAAGAATTATAGGATTAAAAGAAAGGGAAATAGGGAAGTTAAAAGCTACAGATACCGGTAATTATGCTCATAAGATTTGTGAACTATATATTAAAAAAATAATTGATAATTACAAGACAAATAAAGATCTTATAGATGAGAAAGATGAGACAATAGATAAATTAATAAATGAAGCAATTAATTATTGCCTTAGCGAAGAATTAAAAGATCCAAAGTATAGCAATAATAAAGTTATGGAAACTCAGTTAAATGATATAAGTGAGTTGCTAAAAAATTATTTATTTAAATTAACAGATATGATAAAAAATTCAAAATTCTTCCCTAAAGCTGTGGAACGTAAGTTTGGAAAAAATGATGATGCTCCAAGTTTTGAATACAATGGGAAAACATATGAATTCCATGGAACTGTAGATAGGATAGATGAATACAATAATAACGATAGAAAAGAAGTATTAATTATGGACTATAAAACTGGAACAATTGATTCTAAGTTGGTTGGGGTATATACGGGTCAAAAGATTCAATTATTTTTATATGCATCAAAGTATTTGGAAGATAATAAAAAACCAGTTGGGCTATATTATATTCCAATAAAAACATCTAGCAAAAATACAGATGTTGAATTAGTAGGACATACTTTAAATGATTATGATACTATAAATAATATCTCAAATCTTAAACCTGGAGAAAAAGAAGGTGAAAAGGTAAATGATATTTCATCAATTACAATAAATGCTCAGAACAAAATAACATCCAAGAAGGGATTATTAACTGAAGAAGATATTGAAAATATTTGTAAGTATGTTTTGGAATTGTCAAAACTTGCTATTAATAAATTAACAAAAGGATATATGGAAAGAAATCCATATGATAAATGTAAAGACTATTGCCCATTGAAAAATAAATGTTGTATGGCAAAAAATGGTAGAAAAGTTAAAGAAACAAGTATAAATGTGAATACATTTAAAGTAAGCATAAATGGAGACAATGAATAATTATGGGTGAAAAGGATACCTTAACTAGAATTTTAGATGACGTAACAAGCAAAAATATATTGGTTAGTGCATCTGCTGGAACGGGAAAAACATATACTATGGTTCAAAAAGTAATATCTAATTTACTTAATGATTCAACATGTGATATGGATAATTTATTGATGCTTACATTTAGTAGAGAATCAGCTTCTGACATGAGAAACAAAATTGAAATTGAAATTAGAAAGGTTTTAAGCAATGATAAGGAGGCTCGGTTCAAAGATTTAACGAAAGATCAAAAGTTAAAATTAAGAACACAACTTAATAAAATCCCCAATTCTCAAATAAGTACTATTGATAGTTTTTGTTATACATTAATAAAGAAATATTTCAATTTAATTAACATAGACCCTTCTATAAGAATAGGAGATCCTGCTGAATTAGAAATTCTATTACTTGATGTGTTTAATGAATTATTTACAAAATATATAAAGGAAGATGAAGAATTTGTTGATCTTATTTCTGAATATAGGAGTTATGATAATTACGATAGTTTTTATAAGATGATAAAAGATTTATTAAATTTTGCTAAAGTACAAAAAATACCTTTTTCTTCAATTGATACATTTAACTATATAGATTTTAAAAAATTTAACTCAGTAAGCGACGATGACAAAAATTTCTTTAATATGTGTGAGTCTGTGGATACACAAGAATATAAAGAAAAGATAAGTGAATCATATTTAACACTTACCAAAAACAAATTAAATAGTATTTTAAATGATTTAGAAAAAATGGTAAGAGAATATAATAATCTATATGATGTAAACTTTGAAAAAGAAATAAACAAAGTTCAAAAGGCAATAAATATAATTAATAATGCTACAAATATAAACCAAATAGATGAATTTTTTAAATATGTTAATTTGATAGAAATAGAAAACTTATTAACAGCAAAGAGCAATCAAAAACTAATTAAAGAATATTTTACCACAGATGAATATAATAATTTCAAGAGTCCGTATAGTGATGATTATACAAATATTATTTCCGAGATTAAAGATGATTATCTTGTTTATAAAAAAACATATGCTCAAAATAATCTCAATAAAATGTCTAAAAAAATTAAAATGATAGTTTCTTTTGCTAAAGAACTTGATAAAGAGTTTCATGATAGAAAACTTCAGAAAGGTATTATTGGATACGATGATTGTAATATGTATGCTCTAATGGCACTATCTAATGATATTGTTCAAAAAGATAATCCATTTAGATATATTTTTATAGATGAATATCAAGATACCAATTATTTGCAAGAATATTTAATTGAATTGATTTCGCCCAAATGTAAACAATTATTTTGTGTAGGAGATATAAAACAATCAATATATGGTTTTAGAAATGCTGAGCCCAAAATATTCTTAGATAGAATGAATAATATAAAAAATAATTTTATTAAGAATGGTACAATATATGAATTAGACAAAAACTATAGATCTGATAAAGAGATAGTTACGTTTATAAATGAATTATTTAGTAATATTATCAATGAAGAAACATGTGATATTAAATTTACAAAATCAAGTTCAGATAAAACTTTTGACTCAGTGATAGACAAAATAAAAATATGCGAGATTATAAAACCTGAGGAAATCAAAGAAGATACAAGAATGTCTATATATGATATTGAGAATGAAAACATCAAAATTAAAGTTAATAATGATATCTCTATTATGGCGAATAAAATCAATTATTTGATTAAAGAGAAAGGTGTAGCTCCACATAATATTGCAGTTTTATTTAGAACAAATGATCAAATTTTTGAATTTTCCAAGTTGTTAAAACAATTAAATCTGTCTTATTGTATTTCTCGTGGGAATAAAAATAATTTTGAAGAATTAAATACGCTAATAAGCGCACTAAGAATATCTATTAACTCCGATGACGATATTCCACTATATGATGTAATGTCGAGTATAATTGGCAGATTTAGTGAACAAGAAATAGCTGATATAAGGCGAACCACTAAAGAGGGAATAAAGGATAGAATTTCTTTATGGGATTCTTTAATAAAATATAGTGATTGTATAGATAGTGAACAATATAGTAAAGCTATAGATGAAAAAATAAATGCATTTAAAACATTTTTAGATGATATAAAAAACAAATCAAGGTATATTCCAGTTTCAACTCTTTTAACATATATTCTCTCAAACAGTAAAATGGATGCTTATTTATTATCAAATGATTATTATGAAGGTGTTGATAAATTATCAGAGATTAATCAATTTATAGACTATGTAAATAGTCTTTCTGTAGATGAGGATGTTACAGAATTTCTAAACTTTTATGACAATATATATGAAGGCTTAACAAGGGGCAATTCTAATGAATCTATTACATTATTAACATATCACTCTAGTAAAGGGTTAGAATTTGATTATGTATTTATGCCAGAATTAGATGCTTCTAATGGGAACAAATCAAAAAAATATGAAAAGGATTATAACTTTGGTATTGGAATATCTGACTATAATGGTGGGATGAAATCAGAAGACGAAGAATATGCAAGCAAAGATACATTTCCTAAAATAGTTATAAAAAGATTAAACGATATTAAAGAAACAAAAGAAGGAATTCGTGTGTTTTATGTTGCTACGACAAGAGCCAAAAAAGCACTATGGATGTCTTATCAATTAACAAAAAAGACGCCATTAGATTGGAAATTAAGAGACAAAAAAGATAATTTTTATAGAATTATAAATAAAAATCCAAATTCTTATATATTATATTCGCTTAGCAATGCTGGGATAGGAGTCTCAAAAATTGATAAATATATGGAAGTAATAGATGATATTTTTGAAATAAAAGATAGAAAAGAAACGAAAACAAGAAAATCATCTTATACTAAATTATTCGATGATAAAGATATATTTGAAAGAAAGTATGCATACGAAGAAGCAACTAAAACCCAAGGAAAATATACTGTTACTGAAATACTCATAGATAGTAATAACGATGTAGAAAATTCATCTATGGTAAATG